>NZ_QUDF01000007.1:0-292742 GCF_003477535.1 Eubacterium sp. AM05-23 | reverse complement strand
GATGATTTTTTGAAGTGTTCATCCCACTTGCGTTTTTTATCCTTTGCTGATTTCCATCAGCTGGAATTTCAGGTTTTATGGTACTATTCTCTTTTCTATGACCCGAACCTCTTTATCTATATTTAATGAAGAGATTCATCTGCCGTCGTTGACAGCTTATATATGATACAACATCTTGCGAGTTGTTGTCAAGCGCTTTTTAACTTTTTTCAAAATCTTTTTTAAAGATTTTTATTCAAAATCAGCCACGCCTTATCGCTGACGACTTGACATAGTTTATCAGCTTTTTTATGAACTGTCAATAGCTTATTTGAAATTTTTTATAAAAAAAGCGAAATCCGTGAAGATTTCGCTTCTTAATGGCTTATTCAGGCTTATTCAGCCAGCTTTGTTTCTTTGATTTCCATGCCTAACACCTTTGATACTGACTTGTAGACAATAAATGTAATGAGCGCATTGACACCTGTTTTTATTAAATTAAATGGTATAATGACTGGAATGAGCATTGCTATAACTGCTTCGATCGGCGTTCCCATAAACAGCGGTGTGAAAATCAGATTCCAGATAACCATTGTGATCGTCATTGCCAAGGCTCCAAAGAACAATCCAACAACCGCACCCTTCCGTGTACGATGCTTCTTATAAATATTGCCAGCCACCAGAACAAAGCTTCCCGTCGCGAAGAAATGCATCATAATGCCAATAATGCCGCTGGCTGAGCTTACTGTCAGTCCCTGTAAAATAGAAACAACGGCAGTTAAAACCAGGCCACCTAACGGCCCAAACATAAATGTACCAATCAAAATGGGGATATCCGCCGGATCATACTCTAAAAAGGGAGCTGCCGGGAAAATTGGAAAGTGAATTAAGTAGACCAATAGTATGGACATCGCTGCCAATACCGCCATTTGGGTGATCGTCTTCGTTTTGACGTTCATGATGATACCTCCTGTGGGTCTGTCAGGTTGCATTAAAAAAGCCCTTAGGTCTGTGTACCTAAGGGCTCAATACTAAGCGCATCAACTGTGCTAATTTCTTTCATCCGGACTATACCGTTGGTTCTGGATTCTAACCAGATCGGCCTTTCGGCTCGTAGACTTGTTGCTTTAACGCACATCACTACCAGTGAGGAATTACACCTCGCCCTGAAACAGACATATCATTTAATTTTCTGTATACATTATAGCGCCATTCACCTATATTGTCAAGCTACTTGAACAATTTATTGCTATGAAAACATGTTTTTTCTGAATAATATTATTGCTACCAAAGCGGTCAGTATCACAACGATGATCACAACTGCTCCAAAATTAGCAAACGGCAGGCCTGAAACATTCATTCCGTAAAAGCTTGAAACCATTGTTGGTATTGCCATCAATATAGTAATAGAGGTAAGAACCTTCATTACAATATTCAAGTTATTTGAAATGATTGACGCAAAGGCATCCATCGTGCCACTTAAAATATTACTGTAAATGTTGGACATCTCGATGGCCTGCTCTACTTCAATAAGAACATCCTCTAACAGCTCACGGTCATCTTCATAAAGCTTAATGACTCGTCCTCTCTGAAGCTTTTCAAGTACAGACTGGTTCGCTTTTAAAGAAGTGGAGAAAAATACCAGACTCTTTTCCAGATCCAATAGCTGAATAAGCTCTTTATTTTTCATTGAACGGTGCAGTTCCTTCTCGATTTCGGTACTCATACGATTAATATGTCTCAGGTAAACCAGGAATCGGGTTGCAACACGGTAAAGCATCTGAAAAATAAACCGGGTTTTCAAATTTGTAAAGACGTGCTTCACTCTGCCTTTTGCAAAATCGTCAATAATGGTATTGCTTTGCAGGCAGACTGTTATGATGTTCTCATGGGTTTCGATAATCCCAACTGGTATAGTGCTGTATAAAACCATCTGCGAAGTTTTATCCACTATGGGTACGTCGATGGTTATTAAAGCCTGATTCATATCTTCATCAAGCTCGACACGTGAGATTTCTTCTTCATCCAGTGCGGCACGAAGAAAATCTTCTTCTACATTTAATTGATCTGAAATTGACAAAAGCTCTTCCTCTGTGGGATTTACCATGTTAATCCAGGCATGCTTTTCAATTTCATCAATTTCTACAATTTTTCCATCAATCGTTTTGTAAATATTGATCATTTTGACCTCCTTCGTTAGAAAGCGGCCAAAATATGTATTGATATTATGACCGCTTGATTATTCAATTTTAATAAGCGCTTCTCTCCAGGGTCCGCGTCCATAATATCACTCCTTTTTATATCTTCAGGGTTTATCGCAAAGAAAAAACCTCCATATAAAGCATGAAGGTACTCTTTAGGATTGTGCTCTCTACCTACTATACGTGTTTGGGAGAATAATGTCAATCTTTTTTTATTTTTACTATCATTAAACTTGTGTTAAAATAAAGTAGAGTTGGGTAGAAATCTTCTGGAGGTGACACATATTTTGAAAGTAAAGAGAAAGCTCCCCCTTTTAATGATTCTGTTAGTGGTGATACCGCTTTTAATATTATCTTCCATTATAAGCATTTATATGTCAAGAAGTTCTTTGGAAATGCGAAAGCAAGCCCTGTCGGATGTTTCTGAATCCATCGCCAACTATCTGGAAGAGTTTTACAAAACACAAATGGATGATCTGGCGTTCACAGCGCAGATCCCTGCTTTCGCCCAGAGTTTGAATAACCCTTCAGATCCTGAGCTCCTGGAGCCGGCGCAGCAGCTCCTAAACATCAGTACCAAAAC
Source organism: Eubacterium sp. AM05-23 (assembly GCF_003477535.1). Classification (NCBI taxonomy): domain Bacteria; kingdom Bacillati; phylum Bacillota; class Clostridia; order Eubacteriales; family Eubacteriaceae; genus Eubacterium; species Eubacterium sp. AM05-23. Next base: position 289,979 of record NZ_QUDF01000007.1, on the reverse strand, counting down.
CAACAGCGTTGTCAATCGTAATTCAATCATCGACCTGACCGGGAATGTTATTGCTTCATCGGACCCTAACTATCAAGGGACAAACGTAAGGGATTCTAACATGTTCAAGACATTGATTGAACAAAACAAGGATTCTTACAACGAAGTTGTGGACACGCCATCGAATGGCAACAAATGCCTTTCATTGGCGATAAAAATTTATGATGCTTCTCAAAGACCCATCGGGATTTTAAACCGCAATGTCAGTATTGGGAGTATTAACCAGCAGATCAGCCAACGCAAGGTGGGTGACAGCGGCTATGTCTATATTCTGGACTCCAAGGCAAAGCAGCTTTCTACGATTATGGAAGAAGGTCTCTCCTCTGAGGACAGCCAGAAAAACGCCCTTAACAATGACGCAGACCTGAAGAAGTTCATCTCCGATGTTGAAAACAACCGCTTAAAGAGCAACACAGGATTTTTCACCTATAACTATGATGGCACTCCTGTTATTGCCAATTACGAAAAGATTCCTACCTCAGGCTGGGTTGTCGTTGTCTGCATGACACAAACGGAAGTGTTTAAAGAAGCCAATACCCTACAGACCATGCTGCTGCTCACAACGCTGACAATCACGCTGGTCGCTCTGTTTATTGGCGTTCAGCTTGCAAAAACCATTACGAACCCTCTTACCTATCTGAATGAAAAGATTAAGCAAATTCAGCATGAAAACTTTTCTGTACGCTGTGAAATTCCAGGGGACGATGAATTCCATGAGTTAGCCGACAATATTAATCAGATGACTGAAACTCTTGAAATCAGCAAGCATGAGCTGGTAAAAACCAATGAGCTTTTAAAGAAATCGGCCTATATTGACGGACTGACCAACATTCCGAACCGCAAATCGATTTATCACACAATGGATACACTTTTTAGAAAATACAATAATCAGGCTCTTTTTCTTTTTGACCTCAATGGTTTTAAAACCATTAACGATACCTTTGGACATCATATGGGCGACGCCGCGCTCAATGCTGTCGCCAAGATTTTAAAGGGCATTGCCAGCGATAATGTTTTCCCAGCCCGTCTGGGCGGTGATGAATTTCTGGTATTTATCAATAACTATTCGAATCCAAAGGACGTTGTGGATTTAGCGGAAAGCATTCTCCGCAATATTGAAAATATTAAAAATCTGAGGGAACACCCTGTCAACCTCTCTGCCAGTTTGGGGATCACCTTTCTCAAGGACGATACTATCAACCGAAGCCAATGGATACGTCAGGCAGACGAGGCCATGTATGACGCCAAGCATGATGAGACCTCCGCTTATGCCATCTATGAAAAAGAATCTGATTTGTTTCATGAAGATTGAGACGAATTACCCAAAAAGATCCTTAAAAATCGCCTTGAATGCGATTTTTAAGGATCTTTGTCGTTTTCCAGTCATTCTTAAAACAAAAATTTTTATTTTTACTTTTTTCTTCTTTTTTGTTTAAATCAAAATTTTGCCGGGTAAGTAATTAACCGTAAACCAAAAGAACATTTTTTAGGAGGTGTTTCTCACATGAATAAACCAAGTTCGCAAAGCACTGGACCTAAAAAGACCTTAACCTTGTTTGGCTTCTTTGCCATCACTGCTTCAATGGTTATGACGGTCTATGAATATCCAACCTTTGCATCATCTGGTTTCCAACTTGTATTTTTCTTATTACTTGGTGGATTTTTATGGTTCATTCCTGTTGCTCTCTGCGCCGCTGAAATGGCGACGGTCGACGGCTGGCAGGACGGTGGTATTTTTGCCTGGGTCGGAAATACACTTGGTGAACGATGGGGTTTTGCCGCAATCTTTTTTCAATGGTTCCAAATAACCGTCGGTTTTGTCACCATGATTTATTTCATCCTCGGCGCATTTTCGTATGTGTTTGACTTCCCTGCACTCAGCAGTAATCCAACCATACAGTTTATTGGCGTGTTAGTCGTCTTCTGGGCTTTGACCTTCTCTCAGCTCGGCGGGACCAAGTACACCGCGATTATTTCTAAAGTCGGCCTGATTGTCGGGATCATTATTCCGGCCATTATTCTCTTCGGTCTGGCGATTGCTTATTTTACAACCGGCGGTCCGCTGAATGTCGAAATCAGCGCAAAAGCATTTATTCCTGATTTTTCTAAGATCAATACGCTGGTAATTTTCGCTTCTTTCGTTCTGGCCTTTATGGGTGTTGAAGCCTCCGCTTCACATGTCAATGAGCTCCAAAATGCCAACAAGAACTATCCGTTGGCCATGTTTATGCTGGTTATTATGGCCATTATATTAAACACCATCGGTGGTATGGCTGTTGCAGCTTCTGTTCCGGCAAGCGAATTAAGCATGAACTCCGGTGTTGTCCAAGCCTTCGCCGCTTTGATGAATCATGTTAATCCACATCTTGGATGGCTGGTCAAAATTATTGCCTGCATGATCGCTGTCGGTGTTATGGGCGAAGTAAGCGCCTGGGTCGTCGGCCCCTCAAGAGGGCTCTACACAACCGCACAAAAGGGTATCTTACCTGGTGTTTTCAAAAAAGTCAACAAACACAATGTTCCCGTCCCACTGATTATGGTACAAGGTGCCATCGTTACAATCTGGGCAGCAGTGCTGACCTTTGGCGGCGGCGGTGCAAACATTTCATTCTTAACTGCAATCTCACTGACCGTTGTGCTTTATCTGGTTGGTTATATTCTCTTCTTTATCGGCTACTTCGTTCTGGTCTACAAACACAAAGATCTTAAACGTGCTTACCAGGTACCTGGCGGCACAGTCGGTAAAACCATTCTGGCAGGCATCGGCTTGATTATGTCTGTTGCTACATTTATTATTTCTTTCTTCCCACCATCTCAGCTTGCAGCGACAAACGATGGAAAATATGAAACGGTTCTGATGATCAGCTTCATCTTGGCTGTTATTGTTCCATTCATCATTTACGCATTGCATGATAAGAAGGGTAAGAAGATTAAAGAACCACAGCATGTTACCATGGCAGACCGTCCAGGCCACTTCAATTTTATCAGCTTGAGAGGCCGTGGTGAACATCATATTAATCCTGATCCCGAAGATTACATGAATCAGGATACGGCGCCCGTTGCAGATCCGGCTCAGGAGGCCGCAGCCGCAGCGCAAACCGATCACACAAACAAACCGGACAAGCTGTCCACTAAAAAATAACTTATTTCACGCTGTGTCGTCAATTATCATTGGCTTGACATAAATAAATTTAATTCAAACATTTTAGGAGGTAATCAAAATGTTATATTCAAAAGATGATCAGGACAAATTAAAGGACCGTTACTTAACCCCAATTTTTGGTACAGAAGCAAGTGATGAACCCTTACCAAAATACAAACTTCGCAAGGATCCTGTTGAACCGGAAGTTGCATATCGCTTAATTAAAGATGACTTACTTGACGAAGGAAGTGCCAGGCTGAACCTTTCTACTTTCTGCCAGACCTACATGGAACCAGAAGCTACAAAGATCATGGCTGAAACCCTTGAAAAAAATGCGATTGATAAATCTGAATACCCTCAGACAACTGAACTTGAAAACCGTTGTGTCAATATGATCGCTGATCTGTGGCATGCACCGGATGATGAAAAATTCTTAGGCACCTCTACCGTAGGTTCTTCCGAAGCTTGTATGCTCGGTGGTATGGCGATGAAATTCAGATGGCGCAATAACGCGATTAAGCAAGGCTTAGATGTAAAAGCCAAAAAACCAAACTTGGTTATCTCCTCTGGTTATCAGGTATGCTGGGAAAAATTTTGTGTGTACTGGGACATTGAAATGCGTCTCGTACCACTGGATGAACAGCATATGAGTATGAACATGGATACTGTTATGGACTTTGTTGATGAATACACCATTGGTATCGTCGGTATCATGGGTATTACCTACACTGGTAAATTTGACGATATCAAGGCTCTGGATGCTTTAGTCGAAGACTACAACCAGAAAAACCCTAAATTCCCAATCTACATCCATGTCGATGGTGCTTCCGGCGGCATGTTTGCACCATTTATTGAACCAGACCTGGAATGGGATTTCCGCCTCAAAAATGTTGTTTCCATCAATACTTCCGGCCATAAATACGGCTTGGTATACCCTGGTATTGGCTGGGTATTATGGAGAGATGAAAAATGGTTACCGAAGGAACTGATCTTCAGCGTCAGCTACTTAGGCGGCAGCCTGCCGACAATGGCCATTAACTTCTCACGTTCCGCAAGCCAGATCATTGGACAGTATTACAACTTCTTACGATACGGCTATGAAGGCTACAAGAAAATTCATGAAAGAACCAGAGATGTTGCCATGTATATCTCTAAGGAACTGGAAAAAACCGGTTTGTTTGAAATCTACAATGATGGCTCCAACTTACCAATCGTCTGCTGGAAGATGAAAAAAGACGCGAATAAAGAATGGAACTTATATGACCTTGCTGACCGTATCCGTATGAAGGGCTGGCAGGTACCGGCTTATCCACTGCCGGAAAACTTACAGGACGATATTATCCAGAGAGTCGTTGTCCGTGCTGACTTAAGCGAACAGCTTGGCGTTCTGCTCATGGAAGACATGAACCGCGCGATCAAGGAACTGGACGAAGCACACATTCTTCCACACGGCGGCGACCAGGTTAACAACAAGGGTGTATATGGTTTTACCCATTAATAAGAACATCAAAATCTGTTGATGTTTTTCTCTCCTAACCAATAGCGCAGAAGTGTCTCCTATCCACTTCTGTAATCCACAGCAACCCGTATCGTAACGATACGGGTTGTTTTTTAATAGCTTTCTGCATTGTTGTTCATGCGCTGTTATGGTATAGTTAGTAGCAGACGCAGCGGCTCAGCCCTACGCCATTTTACAGCATCAAAGGAGTAAGATCATGATACAGGACATTGAACCTTACCGGCTGGCAAATGAATACGAACCAGCCCCGCCGGAAGGGGATGCTTATATTTTATGGTATAAGGATGATTACATCCTTCTCAGGCACAGCAGTGAGGCCATTTCCTTTCCCCGCTTTTCGGATATTTCACCGGACATGGCCGGGCGCTATGCCTATCTTTTTTCTGTCGGCGAAGATACCTTCTACCTTTCAGAAGCGCCTGAAGCCGCTTTTAACGAGGATTTTTACCTTGAAAACATGCAGACTCTGCGCCGCACACGCCCGCGTTACCTCACCTATGCCGGGCTGGTGGGCTACCAGCTGTATAACTGGTATCGAAACCGCCGTTTCTGCGGCCGCTGCGGCAAACCCATGAAGCCCGCCGCCAACGAGCGCATGCTCTACTGTCCGGAATGCGGCAATCTGGAATACCCCAAAATTTCTCCTGCGGTCATCGTCGCGGTGACCGACGGCGACCGCATCCTCATGTCCAAATACGCCGGGCGGGCTTTTAAAAAATACGCACTGCTCGCCGGCTTTGCCGAGATCGGCGAGACCATTGAGGAAACCGTCAAACGCGAAGTCATGGAGGAGGTCGGCCTTAGGGTGAAGAACCTCCGTTATTACAAAAGCCAGCCATGGCCCTTTTCAGATTCTCTTCTTTTCGGCTTTTTTGCAGACCTGGATGGTGACGACACCATCACCTTGGATGAAAATGAATTGGCTGTTGCCGAATGGTTTACGCGTGACGCAATGCCGGTCGAGGCTGATGGCTTCAGCCTCACCAATGAAATGATGATCCAGTTTAAAAACGGCCTTTACTAGAGCCTCGGCCCATCATCATAAAAAACCAACCCGTATCGCAGCGATACGGGTTGGTTTTTGTTTACACCAGAAACCGGATGTGCTCCGGATTTTTACTTCTTAGAAACTCAAAGGCCTGATTGATGGTGTTCTGGATCATATCTCCGTCCAGATCCATCAGTCTGAAAAGTGTTTTTACAAAATAAAAACACATCTGGTCTTTTCCAAATTCAATCTCACGTTCATAGTAATTGATGAACAGTTCTTTACGGGAACCAAACTCAGCCATTGCAATAACATCCAGGTCCTCGTCTGTATAGGATTTGTTTAAAAAATCAAGGCACGAGCGGTTAAGCGTTTTTGTGATGGACAGGCGTCCGCCATTATCCACGTTTTTAACCAGCACCTCGTAATACAGCAAAGTATTGTGGGGGTCGGATAGAATCGCATTGTAATACAGCACCAGTGTAAAGCAATACTTGGTGTAAAGGTTCAAGTCCTTTTCTGACGCTTCAGAAACATAATCATAGAGCGCCATAAAAAAGGTATTGTAAATATCAGAAATCATATCATCTTTTTTCTTAAAGTAATATGTGATTGTTCCCAGCTTTACATTAGCGTAATCCGCTATATCCTGGATACCTGTTTTATTATAGCCATTTTCATAAAAAAGCTGCTTGGCTGCATTAATAATGTTCTGTTTGGTGAGCGTCCCTTTTTTTGATTTAGCTACCATTAACAGTTCCTTTCTCTTTAATTTGGGGTGGAGTTTACTGTAAAAATTATTTATTCACTATTAAAATTGGATAATGACTTTATTATACTATATTTCACCAAAAAGTCTATCAAAAAATATAAAAGTCTTTATTTTACGAGACTTTTTCATGTTTTTATTATAAGATACCTATTCCAAGGTCGATTAAAATCTAATCCAACTAAGACTCCAAGAAAAAACGGTATCTCCCAAAGGAAATACCGTTTTATTGATCTGCTTTATTTCATGAGCAGTTCATCGCTCTCCAAAAGATTGGCATGGGGTTCCCTGTCAAAGGCTTCCCGTACCTTTTCAACGTCATCCTCATCAATTTTAAAAATAATGATGGCGTTAGAGGTGTTCTGCGGCAGGAAGGAATAAGCATATTCGATATTAATGCCGCATTCTGTCAGCAGCTCGACCATATCGCTCATTCCGCCTGGACGGTCTGGAATCTCAACCGCCATAACATTTGTTTCATTCGCCATAATATGCGCTTCTCTAAGTGCGGCCAACCCTTTATCCGTATTCTGTAAAATCAGGCGGACAACGCCGTAATCGGCGGTTTCCGCTATGGTTAAGGAACGGATATTTACATCTTCTGCCTTTAATACCTTGAGCATTTCGCTCAGGCGGCCTTCTCTGTTTTGTATAAATACAGATACCTGTCTGATCATATTCTACCTCCTGTGTCTCTGTTCTTCTTTTCAAACAACGTCCATATTGACATCTGCATAGGTGGCCATATCACGGTTCATGGCAACTGCGGCATCCAACAGATAAAAGGCCAGCGCAGCCCCACTGCCTTCGCCCAAGCGCATATCCATATGTAAAAACGGTGCGAACTTCAATAACTCCGAACCAAATTTTGCGCCTTTTTCATCAGAAGCGTGTGAACAGATCAGATAATCCTTGACCTCTGGTTTCAGAGCAATAGCGATGGCTGCGGATGCAGTCGAAATATAGCCGTCGACCACAACCGGCACATGATTGGCTGCGCCTGCGAGCATGACGCCTGTCATGGCCGCGATTTCCAGGCCGCCGACCTTTGATAAGATATCGACAGGGTCGTTTTTGTCCGGTTGGTTTAAAGCGATGGCGTCGCGGATAACCTGTGCTTTGTTCTTTGTCAGGTCTTCTGAAAGGTTAGCGCCGACACCGGTAATTTTCTCTGGATCAACATCGCCTAAAACAGCAAAAATCGCGGTGCTTGGAGTTGTGTTTCCAATGCCCATTTCGCCTGTTCCCAGGACCTTATAGCCTTTTTCGATGGCTTCATTAGCGGCCTCAATACCAATTTCCAGCGCCTTAACCGCTTCTTCACGGGTCATTGCGGGTTCCTTGCGCATGTTGGCAGTGCCGCGGCGGATTTTCTTATCCACAGCATCACAGTCTGCCGGAAGGTCTGGAATCATGCCGACATCATAGACAAAAACATCGGCACCCGCCAGGCGGCTGAGCACGCCGACGCCTGTTCTGTAAGCCGCGATCATCGGGGTCATCAGTTCTGTAAACACCTGCGGAGCGGCCGACACACCTTCGTCACACACGCCATGGTCGCCTGCAAAGCAGAGTACTGCCTTTTTCTCAATATCCGGGATTACTTCTCCGGTAATGGCAGAGAGCTGTTCAGCAATATTTTCCAGCACACCCAGACTTCCCACTGGTTTTAAAAGAATGTCGATGCGTTCTCTTGACTTCTTTTTGGCCGTTTCATCAATTTTCTGGATTTTATCCAAGGTTTCCTGTAATAAACTCATTTTATTTCCCTCTCAAGTTAATTTCTTTTTCTACTATAATATTATAGCATTACCGCTTGTGCGATAAAAGATGATTTCATGCAAATTCGGGTTAAATTTCGACATCGCCTCTGAGATCAATGGCATCGCAGACCTCACGCATCCCAAAGATAACTTCCTCAATGACATCTCCCAAATCCATCTCCAGGCGTTCGCAGCCCTTTTTAATGATCTCGCGGTCTACACCAGCGGCAAATCCTTTGCTCTTAAATTTCTTTTTAACGGACTTGGTCTCCAGATCCAGCACGCTTTTAGATGGCCGCATAATGGCGGTAGCATTGACCAGACCCGTCAGCTCATCAATGGTGTAGAGAACTTTCTCCATCTGGGACTGGGGCTCAATATCCACACAGATTCCATAACCATGGCTGGCCACTGCACGGATGATTTCAGGGTCGATGTCGCGCTCCTGCATAATTTCCTGAACCTTTACACAGTGCTGATCCGGATACTTTTCATAATCCAGGTCATGCAGGAGTCCAACGATTCCCCATTTTTCTTCGTCCTCACCGTATTTACGGGCGAAATGACGCATAACACCTTCCACAGCCAAGCCATGCTTTACCAGAGCATCGCTCTCATTGTATTCCTTCAGAAGCTCCAGGGCTTCATCGCGGGTTAAAGATTTTGACATTTTCTGCCTCCTGTTATTTAAAATATTTATTTTGGACGTCATATACCGGCATTTCGTGACCGGTCCACAGTTTAAAGGCATCTGCTCCCTGCCAGAGCAGCATACCCAGGCCTCCAACCGTCTTACAGCCCTGTTCCTCAGCCATTTTTAAAAGCTTTGTTTTTCTCGGGTTGTAAACAATGTCTGATACCACAAGACCAGGGCGCAGCAGGCCTTTGTCCTCAATCACCGACTGGCCAGGATTTGGCTCCATGCCAATCTGGGTAGCATTGGTAAATAAGGCGGCGTCCTCTAGCGCTCTGCTAAGCTGGGCTGTATCGGCAATACTGTAGGCCGAGGCCGCACAGTCTGTATGACTGTTGATATCATCAGCAATTTTAACTGCCTTATCCAGACTTCGGTTGAAGATCACAATTTCTGCCACACCGTCCAGCGCCGCCTGTATGGCAATGGCCCGGGCCGCGCCGCCGGCTCCGGCGAGCACCATCTTTTTATGGATAACATCCACATCATATTCACGCAGCATCCGCATATAGCCACTGCCGTCGGTTGTATAGCCTTTTAAAACGCCCTCGTCGTTGACGACAGTGTTTACAGCCTCCATGAGCTGTGAAGCCGGCGAGAGCTCATCGACCAGCTCACACATTTTTGTCTTATTTGGCATGGTCAGGTTCCAGCCCCTTGCTTTTAGAAGCTTCAGCCCCTTTACAGCTTCTGCCAGCTGCGTCTCGCCAGCCTCAAAGGCAAGGTAGGCATAATCCAGCCCCAAAAGTGAAAAGGCCATATTGTGCATTGCCGGCGACACGCTGTGGGCCACAGGGCTTCCCAGCAGACAAATCAATTGTGTTGTTCCTGTAATCTCTATCATCACGCTTATTCCTCACTTTTATAAAATCGTTATTGCTATTATAGCACAAATTTTCTAAACAGGATGGACTATATAAAGTTCAAAGGGTATCGCGGCGATACTCTTTGAATAAAACGTATAAAAAACAGGAGACCGCACTTGGCGTGTCTCCTGTTTCGATTCGGTCTTTAAAAAATTGATACAACAGAACCCTGGTAAGTATCTTCGATGAATTTTTTCACATCGTCGCTCTTTAAGGCTTCCATTAAGGCTTTGGTTTTGTCAGAGTTTTCATCGCCTTCGCGGACTGCCACAACATTGGCGTAGGTCTGGGCGGCAACAGAATCTTTTTCTTCTTTTGCCAGCGCATCAGAGACCTTCAGATCTGCCTGCAATGCATAGTTACCGTTGATGACAGCCATATCGACATCCTGTAAGGAGCGGCCCAACTGTGCGGCTTCGAGTTCCTGAATGTTCAGGTTCTTCGGATTTTCAGTGATGTCTTTTGGCGTGGCGGCTAAGCCGGCATCCGGGTTCAATTTGATTAACCCATTGGTTTCAAGCAGCAATAAAGCACGCGCTTCATTGGTTGTATCATTTGGAACTGCAATGGTGGCACCATCTTTCAGGTCTGCAAGCGCTTTGGTTTTGCCTGCATATAGTCCCAATGGTTCATAATGAATGGCTCCTGCTGATACCAGCTTTGTGTTGTTTTTCTGATTAAAATCATCCAGATACGGCTTGTGCTGGAAGTAATTGGCATCCAGCTCTTTATTTTCAAGGGTCATATTCGGTTGTACGTAATCGGTAAATTCCTTGATTTCAAGGGTATAGCCCTTTTCTTTCAGAACATTTTCAGCTGCTTTTAAAATTTCAGCATGAGGGGTCGGCGATGCGCCCACCACGATGGTTTTATCATCCGAGCCAGAGGCTGATCCTCCGCCGGAAGAGCTGCAGCCTGCGGCCATAACCGTCACAAGGCCTAACGCTACCAGTACAGATAATACTTTTTTTAATTTCATCCTTCTTTTCCTCCTGGAAATTATTTTCTCTTATCCTGCTTTTCAGCGATCTTCATTCCAATTTCCTGGAATACCTGAACCACCAGAACCAGCAGTACAACAGTCACAATCATCACGCCGTTTTCGTAGCGGTAATACCCGTAACGAATGGCGATATCACCGAGGCCGCCGCCGCCCACAATACCAGCCATGGCTGAGTAGCCCAGAATGGTGGTGGTTGAAATAGCCGCGCCCACAATCAGCGAAGGCTTAGCTTCCGGCAGAAGCACCTTGCAGATCACCTGAAAGGGGCTGGCTCCCATCGAAAGCGATGCCTCAATTAGTCCCTTATCCACCTCACGGAGTGAGGATTCCACCATACGCGCGATAAACGGCGCGGCCGCCATAACCAGCGGCACAATGGTCGCGTTGGAGCCGATGGTGGTACCGGTAATAAAGCGCGTGATCGGGATAACCGCGATCAGCAGGATTAAAAACGGAATGGAACGGGTAATATTAACGATAATGTCTAAAATTTTATGAACAATTGGCAGCGGCTTGACACCGTCCTTGTCACAGGCCACCAGAATAACCCCCATCGGGATTCCCAGCACATAAGAAATCAAGGTTGACGCCAGGGTCATATACAGGGTCTGAAGCAGCCCCCACCAGATCATATTAATCATTGTGCTATCCCACATAGTCCGGCACCTCCTCCACAGTCAATCCATTGGATCTCAGATAATTCAGCACCTTGCTGGCAGTTGTGCTGTCCTCAGGCAGCTGGATGACCATCTGTCCGCGGGCAATGCCGTCGATATTTTTCATGTCCGCATACATAATGTTGACCAGCGCCTTACATTCCAGAATCATCCGGGCTATTACCGGATCGTAGGACGAGCTTCCGTCAAAGACGATGCGGCAGCAGTTCTTGCCGACGTGGCCAGTGAGGTTTTCACCGTCCGGGAAAATCATTCTCCTGGCAATGGCAGTTTTTGGATTAGTGAATATTTCCTCCACACTGCCCTGCTCGGCAATATGGCTCTTATCAATAATGGCCACATGGCTGCATATTTCCTCCACCACGCTCATCTCATGGGTGATCACCACAATGGTAATGCCCAGACGTTTGTTGATATCCTTTAGAAGCGTAAGAATCGACCGTGTGGTGGTGGGATCAAGGGCTGAGGTGGCTTCGTCACACAGCAGTACCTTCGGGTTGTTGGCCAGCGCACGCGCGATAGCGACACGCTGCTTCTGCCCGCCAGACAGCTGGGAAGGATAGGACTGCGCCCTGTCACTGAGGCCGACGAGCTCTAAAAGCTCCGCCGCGCGTCCTTTGGCCTTGGACTTGTCATACCCCGCGATTTCAAGCGCAAATAAAATATTTTTTTCGGCAGTCCGCTGTTCCAAAAGGTTGAACTGCTGAAAGATCATCCCCATGGAATAACGTACTTTCCGAAGATCCTTTTCCGATATTTCCGAAATATCCTCACCGTCGACTAAAACGCTGCCCTCCGTTGGTTTTTCCAGCAGGTTCATACAGCGCACAAGCGTGCTTTTTCCAGCGCCGCTCATACCGATGATTCCAAAAATATCGCCTTTATGAATGGTGATATTAATATCATCCAGAGCCTTCACATCGCCACTTTTTGTATGGAAGGTTTTTCCCAAAGACCGGATCTCAATGATGGGTTGCGCCTGTTCGTTTATTGGTGTTTCCATTTCTACCTCCTCTCAAAAAGCTTGATTTCTCAAATATCATTTCGTACTCTTTCATATGGTATTGAAAGGATACACTTTTACAATTATATTCTAGATTTAAAGCCTTTGTCAAGGTATACAGCGTTCAACTGCAAAACCTGTAAAATTCATTTTTTATTTATTCATATATGTTTTATATACTTTTATATTATAAAGTACCTCTCTACTTTTGTCAACACTTTTCAAAAAATATTCGCCCGCGCCTTTTGTCCTGCGTTGAATCCCTGATTTTAAAGTGCTATAATGGATTTTAAAAGGAAAACTATTTTATGGCTATCAATTAGGAGTGAATTAGAATTATGTTTAAATTACCTGAGTATATCCCACCTGACTTTCACACTGAGCATTTCGCCGGCTCTCCAGACGTTCATACCGAACCAGCCCCCAAGGACGGCGTCGTCCCTGAAAATTTTTACGCAACCTCCATTTTTCCTGAATATTTTAAGATCGACGGTCACTGGATTCTGATCCGTGAAAGCCGGATGGACTGTGTTGTCGTCATCGAGGACGGCCTTCCCCACGCGGTCGAATTCCGCAACGTCAAAAAAGGCGACGCGGTTGTCATCGGCCGCAGCGACAACGGCGAAACTGGCGTTTATGTTCACCAAAACGCTTTTAACCGGAACTTCCAGGACAATACAGACAACTTTGCCTTTCGAATGAACAATTCCAGAGAAACAGCCTTTTCCAGCGATTATGACCGGCTTTACGACCTGCTTCGCTATGAAAAGGACCATGGCTACGTGGTCTGGGTGCTGGGACCGGCAGCTGCCTTCGACTACGATTCCCGCAACGCCATGTCGTCACTCATAAAATCCGGCTATGTCGACGCTCTTTTTGCCGGCAATGCCCTGGCAACCCATGATCTGGAGGCAAACTTTTTCCATACAGCCCTGGGGCAGGATATTTATTCAAAATGCAGCTGTAAAAATGGCCATTACCATCATATCGAAACCATTAACCGTGCCCGCTCCTCCGGCTCGCTTAAAAATCTGGTCCGTGACTATAATATCCGCGACGGCATTGTCCAAGCTTGTCTAAAAAAAGACGTTCCCATGGTGCTGGCTGGCTCGATCCGCGACGATGGCCCTCTGCCGGGCGTCTATTCCGACGTCTATCAGGCTCAGGACGCCATGCGTGCCTACACGCGCAGAGCGACCACTGTCATCTGCCTCGCGACCCAGCTTCACACCATCGCAACCGGTAATATGACCCCTTCCTACCAGCTGGTGGGCGGCGTGGTCCGGCCCGTCTACTTCTACACGGTTGACATCTCTGAATTTGTCGTGAACAAGCTTAAGGACCGCGGCAGCCTGAGCAGCGAATCCTTTATTACCAATATCCAGGATTTTGTCGTGAATCTGGAACGTCATCTGCTTGGCAACGGATAAACTGTTTGCCACCTGAGCGGATATCGTATATAATTTTATTTAGAAAACAATTATCTGGAGGATACTATGGGTTACAAAGAAGACTTTATCGATTTTATGGTGCGCTCCGGCGTCTTGACCTTTGGCGATTTCGTGACCAAAAGCGGCCGTAAAACACCTTATTTCATCAATACCGGCAACTATAAAACAGCCGAACAGATTTCAAAGCTGGGCGAATACTACGCGGCCTGCATCGGGGAAAACATCGGGGAAATGGATTTTATGTACGGTCCTGCCTACAAAGGTATTCCGCTCGTCATTACTTCCGCCGTTTCCCTTTACAGAGACCACGGCGTCAACATTCCCTACTGCTTTAACCGCAAGGAAGCCAAGGACCACGGCGAAGGCGGCAGCATTATCGGCTACAAGCCCCAGGACGGCGATAAGGCCATCATCATCGAGGATGTCATCACTGCCGGCTCCTCAGTCCGCGAGAGTGTACCGCTGCTCAAGGGCCTTGCCGATGTCGACATAACCGCGCTCATCATTTCCGTTGACCGGATGGAAAAGGGCAACAATGGCAAGAGCGCAATCCAGGAAGTCAAGGAAGCGTTTGGTATCACCACTTACCCCATTGTAACTGTACGCGATATTATCGCTCATCTTTACAACTACGAAATTGACGGAAAAATCGTGATTGATGACGAAATGAAAAGACGCATGGAAGATCATCTTGATAAAAACGGTATTTAACAATAAAAGCTCCGGAAACCTCCGGAGCTTTTATTATACTGTTCATTAAAGTCACGTTAAATCCCAGAGGAGTCACTCTTTTTAAAATCATATTGCTTTCATTCACATAAGGTGCTACAATGGACTTAATTAGATGTATTCTAAAATATATGAAAGGAGAGACAACATGTCCGACAGTATTTATTACTCTTCAACAGACGCGGGTGTTGCCGCTATTATTTTATCTTTTCTGGCTGCTTACTTTGTTATTATTTTAGTCATTGGTATCGTCTGCTATGTTTTCAATTCACTCAGCTTATACCAGATGGCTAAAAACCGTGGTATCGACAGCCCCTGGCTGGCATGGATTCCCATTGCTAAGACTTACCTGATGGGTAAAATCATCAACGAAAAGGTCGCCTTTGGCTCATGGGTGATTCCATACGCCCATGTGTTCCTGCCGCTTCTGCCATTTGCGAGCGGGCTGCTTTCCATGATTCCATTCATTGGATGGCTCTTCCCGATCGCCTATGCCGTTTATTATTACGGCGCATTATACCGTCTGTACCGCATGTATAAACCAGAAAACGCTGTTTTATTCCTGGTGCTCAGCATTATTTTTGCGATTACTCAGCCGTTCTTCCTGTTCTCCATGCGCAATAACCAGGAAGAAGAATACCTGGCATAGACCAAGCCGTTCAATTTCTATTTACAAAAACGTCCCTTCGGGGACGTTTTTTTATGCCTGCTGTGCTGACCGCATATTTTTCCAGGCACCAAAGGTATAAACTCCAGGAATGATCAGCCCCGCTATCAGGGTAAGGATCATATCCGCTGTAAATCCGGTTCGCAGGCTGCCGTAAATGACAGAGCCTACCTGGAATATAATAATGATGATGCCGAGAATAAAGCACAATGCGCCTTTTCCTGCTTTTTTAGAAAAAGCAACGCCCAAAATTCCAACCACAAGCTCAAAAACACAGACGACTGTACTCACCATCAGGTTTACCGAAAGGTCTCTGATGCTAACGCCCATGATTTTCTCCATATCCGCTGCCATGGACGGGTCCATATTATTGTAGCCAATAATACCGGAAACGGCAATAACAGCGCCAAAAACGCCTATAATGGCCATTAAAATCCCGCCGACCTTTAAAACTTTTCTTCCTGCTGCTTCCATAGCTGCACCTCCATATTTTTCCTGACCAATTGTAGCACAATTTTTTTAAAATCACATTATATTTTTTCCTCCAAATGTTATTTTTTTTATAAACCGGGTATATTTTTAAATAATAATTATTCTAAAATATTATTTTGTATATAAATTTAAATTAAAAGGAGCGTATATTATGTCAAAAGATTTTTACAGCGCGATTTTAAACCGCCGCAGTTTCTATGCCATCAGCAAAAAAAGCCCCATCTCCGACAATAAAATCGAGGAAGTGATCGGCCATGCCATCAAGCATACCCCCTCTGCTTTTAACAGCCAGAGCTCAAAGGTCGTTTTACTCTTTGGCGAGCAACATGACAAACTCTGGGATATCGTAATGGAGACACTGCGCAAGAAGGTGCCGGCAAACAAATTCCAGCCGACCGAAGACAAGGTAAACAGCTTTAAAGCCGGCCACGGAACCGTCCTGTACTTTATTGACGATACCGTTACAGACAGCCTGGTCGAACAATTCCCACTATATGCAGATAACTTCCCAGTATGGGCAGAACAGGCCAACGGCATGCTTCAGTTCTCAGTATGGAATTCCCTGGAAATTGAAGGCCTCGGCGCAAACCTTCAGCACTATAATCCGCTCATCGACGAAGCTGTCAAAAAAGAATGGAAGCTTCCGGACGCCTGGCGTTTAAGAGCACAGATGCCTTTTGGCGAACCCACTGCCATGCCTGGCGATAAGGACTTCCAACCTCTGTCTGAACGCTTAAAAGTTTTCTATTAAATCACATTTGTTGCTGATGCAACAGAATTCCTCCGGTGAATATGCTATACTATAGTCAACACCTGAACTGGAGGAATAACTGTGATACGTAAAATCATTAAAATTGATAAAGAAAAATGTAACGGCTGCGGTCTGTGTGTCGACGCCTGTCACGAAGGGGCCATCGGTCTGGTCGACGGTGTCGCCACGCTGTTAAGGGACGATTACTGCGACGGTCTGGGAGATTGCCTGCCAGTGTGTCCTGAGGACGCTATCCACTTTGAGGAGCGGGAGGCGGCCGCTTATGATGAAGCTGCTGTACAGGCTAAAATGGAAACTGAAAAGGTCCAGCCCAAAACGCTGGCCTGCGGCTGTCCGGGAACGACCTCCCGTAAAATTGATCGCCACGCAAAATCAGAGGCTGGAAACCACAGTACCCCCCCTGCCCAGTCCCGCTTAAACCAGTGGCCTGTGCAAATTAAGCTGGCGCCGCCAAAGGCTCCATATTTTGACAATGCAGATCTGCTCATCGCTGCCGACTGCACAGCCTACGCCTATGGTGATTTTCACAATGAATTCATTAAAAACCGGATCACCCTTATCGGCTGTCCAAAGCTTGACGATGTGGACTATGCAGATAAGCTGACCGATATTTTGGCGAATAACGATATCCGTTCGCTGACAGTTGTAAGAATGGAAGTGCCATGCTGCGGAGGCATTGTCAATGCTGTTAAAGCCGCTTTAAAAAGCAGCGGGAAGATTATTCCCTGGTCGGTCACAACGGTATCGACCGATGGCAAAATTTTAAATATTTAACATAAACAAAGTATAAATTTCTAATTATCTTTTTATATTTTCTTAAATGCTCGTAAAGCCTTATTCTATGTGCTTTCGAGTATTTTTACTGTAGGAAGATACTTCACGTTTCTTTGCATATTTCCTCATGTCTTAGCTGTCAGAAGTGGTAAATAAGTAGTAAATTCATTTGTACTACTAAGCAACAAGACGCTCCTGTTGCTTCTCTTTATTCAAGCGTTTCATTTCTGCCATTGCAGAATCGAATGTTGCATGTGCGTAATAGTTCAGCGTCATGGCTATATTAGCATGTCCCATAATGTACTGTAATGCCTTTGGATTCATTCCTGCATTTGCATAGTTGGTACAGAATGTATGTCGCAAACTATGTGGAGTGATGTGTGGCAATTTATCCTCGTTATACTTATTGTATTTCTTAACAAGACCTTTCATCATGCCGTTGTAATCACTTGCCACTTTTGGATAGTTCTTTCTATTAAGAAAGAGGAAATCACTATATCCATCAATCTCAACACGCTTATCATTCTTTCGATTCGCTAACACTCGCTTAAATGCTTGATAGGCTTCTTCAACCATAGGAACTTGACGTTCGCCACTTTTGGTCTTTGGTGTTTCAATGTAGTACCCAATTTCAGTATCTCTCAATAGCTGATGGTCTATATTGACAAGACGATTCTCAAAATCTAAATCTGGAAGTGTCAAACCACCAAACTCTGAAATACGAAGACCTGTTTTTAAGAGTATCAGAATTTCATCATAATTTTTGCTGTAGGTTTTATCAGCTTTTGCAAAGGCTAACAGTTTTTCTTCCTGTTCTTCTGTTAGTACGGTCTTAGGGACAGTATCATCATCAAGAACTGCTTTCAGTTGAAAGTCAAATGGATTCTTCCGAACACAATCATCTTGTATAGCAATATAGAATGAAGCCTTTAAAGAACGTTTGTAGTTATTGATGGTTTGATAAGCATAACCATTTTCACTCATTCTAATAGCCCATTCTTTAGCGTCTGATGGCTTAATACTGTCAATACTTCTTACACCTAACTTGTCTTTCTTCAAAATATCCATAAGATATTTGCGTCCAGTTTCAGTGTTTTTTCTAACCTTTGGTCTTTGAGCGTTCTGTTTTGCGTAAAGCTGGCAGAGTGTCATTTTCTTTCCTACAACATCAATACCATCATGAATGTCTTTCTGTAACTCTGCGATTTTCTCTCTAAGTGAGATACAATCACGCTTTCCTGCTGGTACTCGGTCTGTAGCCACAAGTTTCCACGAGTAAACAAATTGCGGTTCTCCAAATGAATCTATATATTTGTATAAGTATCTTCCGTCTTTTCGTTGGCTCTCTCCAGTCTTTAAGATTCGACCTTTATTGTCACGTCTTTTTTCTGACATGGCATTTGCTCCTTTCCTTTATGGAAAGAGCCTTGATACGACTTAATACTATTTTATCATATACAAGACCCTTTGGCGACGCTAGATTGCGTCCAATGTATCTATAATTTTTTCAAATTGTTTTCGTTTAATCTGAATACGATTGCCATTCATAATCAGCCAATTTGCATTTTTATTTTCCTCTGCCAAGCGTCGTAGCTTGTTTTCGCCAATACGAAAATATTTTGACGCTTCTTCAATGGTTAGGGTATAACGTTCCCAAATAGGAATGTCAGTCTGCTTCATAAAATCCTCCTTTCCAAATCACTTATTTGGATTTCATAAAAGTTGTTTTACCAGCAATCGAACAGCTTTAGCAAAGCTCACGGGAGTTCCACCCCTGCATGGTTCTCATGTAGCCATACTCATTGCCTGCGACGGTTTTATCACGCTCGGACTATTGACTGTATGGGAGTATCATTATCACGATAAGAATGTCGTTGCAGGCAATCCTGCTAAAGATTGCTTCTCGGATCACTAACATGAATCGCTCGCTATCTTTATAAGATAGGTCATGGCGGTTAGTTCCGTTGGCTCTTTTCTTATCGAAACGTATTCGATTACTTTTATTCAGTTTTCAAAGAACAATGGCTCGTTAGCCTATCAAAACACATTGAAAGCTCAATATGCTTTGGTGGAATAACAAACCTCCCTGTTCGGGAAGCGTGGAATGGTTTAGCACGCTTCCACGAAAGGAGAGAGGATATTACTTAATTTCAAATGACAAAATCTTTGTAATCAGTCTGGTTTCCATTCTTCCACGTAAGACTTCATCAACGACCATACTTTGATTGCCATATTCATCTTTCATAAGTCGTAGGGAACGCTTCGTTATGTACCCTCTGTAATGATGTAGAATCTGGTTAATCGCTTCGGTATCGCCATCTGTTGCCTTTACAATGAGAGGAAAGGGAATCATAGGATATTGTGTTTTCATTCTTCAAATTCCTCCATAAACTTTTTAATTAAGGCTAGTCCACTGGTTCTATGCCGATAGACAGTAGAACGGTTCAATTTCAACAGGTCTGCAATTTCTGAATCGCTCATGTCCATAAAGTAAAACAGCAGTAGAATTTCACGTTTCTTGTCTGGCAACTCACGTAATGCTTCACTCAACAAATCATTTTCAACGCCTACTGATAACCCATTGAGTGTAAAAATCTGAAAGTCAGTTGAATAGTTATCTGTTGTCGCAAACTGGCTAACAAGATAATCGCCAACATCCGAAAAGGACACCTCACGCTTTGCAATCCTTGAAAGATAAAGCATATAATTCTTTCGCTCGTCTTCCATAGCACGTTTACAGATATAGTCAAACTGATTTTCTATTGTGGTCTGAAAAGAAGATGGTTTCATGTTTCTCACCCCCTTTCTGTCTAGGAAAGGAAGTGAGCCTTGCTCGTTTATCTCCTTTCACTCTTAGTCCCAATGTGAAAGGGGGATTTGTTGCATTACTGATAAATAAACTTTGTAAAAAAGTTCTGAATAGCCAAAAAAGCATATAAACAGATTTATTTCTCTGTTTACATGCTTCTGTTATTCTATCTATATGATTTATAAAACCACATTGGTGGACGTACTTATCTATTGCAGATAGACGACTTTTTTTGACAAGAACCCAATGTAAGGAAATTTATTGTATATGATGTACTTCATGGCGACGTTGACCTCCAACAAACCGCCATTTGGAAGTAATATACAATATTTTAACAGCGTAAATAGCACTACCATATAACGGTTTTTTTTATTGGCGTTTAGTAGTGCTTTTTATTAAATATAAACCTATAAACCATATAACACGTTTTTCTATACCTGTTTTTAATTCAGTAGGAACAATAAAATGTATAGAGGTGGTCTACTATGCGTAAAAAAGAAGATAAATATGATTTTAGAGCCTTTGGTTTAGCCATTAAAGAAGCTCGATTGAAACGAGGTTTAACTCGTGAACAAGTGGGAGCATTGATTGAAATTGACCCACGGTACTTAACTAATATTGAAAATAAAGGGCAACACCCCAGCATACAAGTTCTTTATGACCTTGTATCGTTACTTCATGTTTCCGTTGATGAATTTTTCTTACCTGCTAATAACTTGGTAAAAAGCACCCGACGATTACAGATAGAGAAATACATGGATAGCTTTACAGACAAAGAACTATCCTTAATGGAATCTTTAGCCAGCGGTATCAACGAAGCAAGAAACATCGAAGACTAATTAAAAGAATCCATACATAACGGAAAGAGCCGATAAAATGAGATTGTATTAATCTCATTTTATCGGCTCTGCGTCTTTGCGTCTGGCTCTGTAATCACAGTTACTTTGAACTGCTTTATTTCAATTAAATTTTCTTGTCTGCATTTCGGACAATAGAGGGGGAATTTTTTTAATTCAGTATCTTCCCTTATCTTTAATCGTGTTTTATTTCCACATACAGGACACAATATCCACTTGTAGTTTATAATAACTATCTCCTCCTTTACACTTTAATTCAAATCTTTATTAAAAAATATTTCATCTTATTTAACAAGAAACCATATTTATATAACAACATAAAATACACTAAGTTATTTTATTGAACATATATCGTACTTTATCTATCCGACTATTTGGACGACGGGGCTGGCAAACAGGTTCACCGGTAGTAACATGGTACCCTTTTAACTCTGTTAAACAAACACTACGTCCATTTGTAAAGAAAGTTAAATCACTACGATATTCTTGAATACACCGAGCAGGGATTTCTCCACTAAGAATGACCTCATTATTTTTCAATTGAGTGTCTACGATGTTCGCACAATATTTAGGAGCATCGTTGTATGCTCGTGAAAGATATTCCTGTGGCGCATAAATTTTAAAACTAAGATATGGCTCTAACAATTCTGTTCCAGCTTTTTTTAAGACTTGTTCCAATACAATAGGAGCAAGCATCCGAAAATCTGCTGGGGTACTAACAGGGCTATAGTATAAGCCATACTTAAAACAGATTTTACAGTCCGTCACATTCCAACCATACAATCCTTGTTCACAGCCATAGCGTATCCCCTCCATAACTGCATTTTGAAACGATTGATTTAAGTATCCAAGAGAAACCGAGCTCTCATACTGCATTCCACTTCCCAACGGAAGCGGTGATACAGATAAACCAATGGAAGCCCAGAAAGGATTTGGCGGCACTTCGATGTGAATGGTATATTCTGCATTTTTTAACGGTCTCTCCATATAAATGACTGTAGGCTCTTTTAGTTCTATCTCCACATGATACTTTTCTTGCAACAGTGCACTAATCACTTCCATTTGTACTTTCCCTAAGAAAGAAAGTATAATTTCATGTGTCGTAGAATCCACGTAATATCGTAGAAGCGGATCACTATCTGAGATTTCCAAAAGGGCATCAAGCAACATTTCTCTCTGTTCAGGTTTACTCGGTTCAACAGTTGTTTGTAGTAGAGGGTGCGGATTTTCAATCTTTTTTCTCTGTGGCAATAGTTTTGTATCTCCAAGAACACTATTTAACTTCAAAAACTCATTTTGCAAAATAACAATTTCTCCAGAATAAGCTCTATCAATCTTACATAATTCACCATTTATTGAAGTATACATTTCTGTAACTTTTATTTTTTCTTTTTCTGATACTCTAACCGAATCTCGTAAATGTAGTACTCCACTATAAAGGCGTATATATGCAAGACGTTGTCTTTTTTTTGTATATTCAATTTTGAAAACATTTCCGCAAAGTTCAGACGGACCTCGATGTGTTGATGAATAAAATTTATTAGTAATAACTTCTATAAGGTTATCAATCCCTATATTACTTTTTGCACTTCCATGATAAAGAGGGAACAGAGAACAATTCTGAAATCTTATGCTTTCCTCTTGTTCGAGTTCCAATGCTTCTAATGATTTACCGGACATATATTTCTCTAAAAGGTCATCGTTTCCCTCTATTACCGTATCCCATTGTTCAGATTCGGTAAAGTTCGTCACACACATATTAGGATACAGTTCTACCTTCTGTTTGATTACAATTTCGGCAGAAAGTTTCTCTTTAATATCCTGATAAACCGTTGATAAATCAATTCCATTTTGGTCAATCTTATTGATAAAAAAGATTGTGGGAATCCCCATTTTCCTAAGTGCATGAAATAATATACGAGTTTGTGCTTGTACGCCATCTTTTGCAGAAATCAGTAGAATTGCCCCATCTAAAACTGATAATGAACGATATACTTCTGCTAAGAAATCCATATGTCCTGGCGTGTCTATGATGTTCACCTTCGTATTTTCCCACTGAAAAGAGGTTATTCCTGTCTGAATTGTAATTCCTCTCTGACGTTCTAAAAGCGTATTATCCGTCCTCGTTGTACCTTTGTCCACGCTTCCTAATTCTGTAATCGCTCCACTGTTATATAATAAGCTTTCTGTTAAGGTAGTTTTTCCTGCATCAACATGAGCTAAAACTCCAATATTAATAATTTTCATGTGATTTTCCTCCATTCAAAAACCCAAAAGGGCATAAAAATCCCAGTGATAAATACTTTTATCACTGGGATTTTTATGCATAACCATAGGCATACAAAGCATACAGATATTCTCCGGATACTTTAGAATCACATGATAAAGGTATTCTTAAACTGGGTACAAAAAACTAAGCCCTCCTAAAAAAGGACATCCAATTATTTGTTCCCACTATCAAATTGACAGTTTATTTAAGAATACCTTGCCGCATATTTATTAACTCCTTTTAAATAGATACTTAAATAATAGCACGTAAGAGCATATTTGTAAAGGAATCTCCAATTTTTTATCAAAGAGAGTACGTGATTACAAAATAGCTGTAATAATGTACCAATATTTGTTATTCTATAATCTTCCAATTACTCCCGTTCTTTTCAAGTACCAAATCAAATTGAGATACCTGCGTTGCTTTGGTCTGCTGGTCGATATACTCCACTGTCAGCGATACCGTGACTTGATTATCCTTACGATTGTGAATAGGATTTACCAGTTCTTGAAAGATGTACTCTTTTCCGATTGGTTTTAATATCCCGTCATTCACATAGTAGGAAAGTTCACTGGCTGTCGCTGTAGGATAGAGCTTGAAGAACGTCGTTAAAAACTCATTGATTTCATTGGTTGTAATGGAATCAACCGTCCCCTCACTTTCAATGGCTTTTGGTTTATAACTTGATTTCTTAGGTATGTTGGTAATGGTCGGATTCTTAACCAGTACCATATTTCCAGAACCATCTACATAGACACTCACTATATAAGCAGAGTGGACGGTCTTTGTATTTTCTCCCTCTGTAATGAGCTGGTCTACACTGTAGGTTACATTAAACTCATTGTCGCCAGTTGGCTCTACCGTCCATATCTGAAATCCTCTTACAGAAGACGATACAGGAATATCTTTGCGTACTGTATCAACATTGAGAGCTTGAAGTTCATCTGTCAGATAGCCTTTTAGACTTTCCATTCGATTATCAATGGACTTATCGGATTGCTCCCATGAATAGTAGACTTTCGCAAAGTTCTCTACAAAATTTTCTACATGATGAGTATCAACGTATTCCTTTTCTATGATAGTTGTTTCGTGAATAGTATGAGTATCTATAGCTGTAAAGTGCTTGAATATCGCAAAGCTGAAACTAAGCCCTAAAAGTACCCACAAGGCAATCACAACCTTTTTATGAGGATTGACCTTATAGACACGAGGTTTCTTTTCCTTTGGTATCTGTTTTTCTTTATTCTGATTTTTTCTAAATTTCATCATTAAATCTTCCTTTCTCATTGTTTGATTCGTCCTGCTCCCACTAAATGCTGTTGCCAGTAGGGGCTTGTTAAGTCGGCATAACTGATTGGGTCGCCTGCATGAAACATACGGTTATTGCCAAGGTATATCCCAACATGAGTAATATAAGAGCCAGCGTTATAGGTAGAATGAAAGAAAACCAAATCGCCAGCTTGTGCTTCCGATAGTGGGATATGCTGGGTCACATCATATTGCTGTTGTGCGGTTCGTGGTAAGTTAATTCCAGCTTTTCCATACGTCCATTGTGTCAGTCCGCTACAATCAAAAGAAGTAGTCGGGGAAGCTCCACCGTAAACGTATCGCCAGCCCTCATATTTCAGTGCTTCGTCCATGATGGCTTGTACCGTATCATCATCAAACTCTGTTGTGACAAGATACTGCGTTACCAGTTGCACATAAAACATATTGCCATAGTTGTATCGCCAGCCCCCATTGATAGGTATGGCTATGGGATTGGGGTAAGACACTTTTTCGCCACCTGAATACTCTTTTGAGAAACTTTGAGCCAGTTCAAAGGTATATTTATTTCCACGATTAGCCACATACCCTAAGAAACCACCACCATAATTGTAGGACTGGATAACCGATTCTAAATCTACACTGAGCCTTTCGCTACTGGCTAATAATTCACTGAAATACTTCACACCTTGCTTAATGGATTCTTCTGTACTCAATGAATTAGGTGGAAGACCGAGGGATTCCGAGGACTGCATAACATCTTCCGCAGTACCGCCCGATTCCACCTGTATAATCGCAAGAAGTATGTTGACATATTCTTCAACGCCATATTCTTTGGCATATTTTTCTACCATAGGCTTATGAGCCAGCACTTCTGCGGAAACATTCACACCTCCATAATGAATATTGGAAATTCCGCTGTCCTGTTCATCTGAAAATAAAATGGCAACAAACAGAAGCAGTGAGAAGACCATCAAGAATAATCCAGAACCACCAATCACTAAAGTTTTCAACTTCATGGTTTCTTACCGACTTTCTTAATGGTGGCGGTTTTGATTGGTGGTCTACTTCTTGTATTTTGTAGTGGTACTCTTTGAACAGTAGACGGACGTTCTTTTGTGATTGGACGTTGTGAAGTTCTATCTGCTGTAGTGGTTGAAGTTGCTGGCTTTTGAACGGTTTTTTCTTGAACGGTATTGCCTTGGCGTTCCACTTTTGGACTTGAAAAATCGGACTTAACTGCTGGACGCTCTTGTTTGGCTTGTTGAGATTCCTTATATGAAGTCTGAATATTAGACTGTTTTGAGGTCTGTTCATCATGATATTGTTCTTGTCTTGTAGTCGGTCTTTCATGAACAGAAGAAGCAGGCTGTTTTTTCTGTTTGACCTGTTCCATTTCAGAGCGACGCTTCGCAATGGTTTTTCGCCTTTGTTCCTGCTGTTCCTTGCGTCCACTGGCTCTGTCCGCTTTGGTTTGAGAAATACTACTGGTTAAATCACGGACATTCTCTTTTACTTTGGATTTTCCTTGATATACTGCATATCTTGCATTGGTCGGCAAATCTTTAACCTGTTCTTTCAAACCACTAGCAGTGTCTACCATTCTGTCTTTGGTATCAGCTACTGTACCGATGGTTTGACCGATACGTTTTCCAAGTGTTGATTTTTCCTTTCCGTCTGGTCGGGAGTGATCTGCTTGTGTCCTTGCAGAACTCCCCGAACCCGACTGTCCTTTTTTACCTGTAACAATGGCAGACCCAGCCCCTAGAGTAGTCATGGAACGTCCAAGTTTCCGCTGTAGACGGTGCATGTGAGCGTGCATAAGCATACGAGGTTTTCTCATCACACGACTTCCCACACTTTGAGAATCGTTACTCTGTAGAGAAAACATACTCATTAAATCGCCCAGCTTGAAGTAGATTCCTGCAAAGGTCACAATCTGTAGAAAAGCAATCAAAAAGAACGGATAACCAGCCGATAAGGTATAGAGCATGGTTGAAATACTAAATGCTGTCGTAATAATCAATGTGATTCCAGCTCGTGTCAAAATGGTATTAAAGAGCTTTGTTATGGCTCGTTTTGACATACCATCAAATGATGGAATCATGCTTAAAATAAAGCTCACAGGCAGAAACATAGCATAGATGATAAAAAGTACCTGCGAGAAAATCATGATTCCTGTTAATAGGAATACAAATATGGAAATCCCAATATTGAAGACAAATAGGAAGAAGACTGTACCTAAACGGTTAATGGTCTTTGTAATGGTTAGATTGGTATTGCTTCTGTCTTCAATTTCTTCCGCAACAATTTTTTCTCTGTCTTCGCCATTGTTGGAATCTGGGCTGGTGGAGAGCAGGCTTTCCACACGGTCAATACCGATACTTTCAATGTCTGAACTGTTGTATTGAAGCAGTAGCCACGGTTGCTGAACCTGTATGGAAAACAGGCTATCTCTGATTAAGTCCACGCTGTCCTTGCCTTGACTATCGGAATGGGGCATGACAATCTTCGTGCCAAGTGATAAACTGGCATTACTGATGTCTGATGAAAAGTCATTGATTTTTTTAATGTAGTCGGGAGCGTAGGCAATAAAGGAAGCCGATAGGATAAACACCAGCACAAAATTCATAATGGCATGAATTGCCTTTGTGGTTTCTCTCTTTATCAGTCCCGTATAGGCAACATAAACCCCAAGAACCAAAATCAAGAGTAAGAGGAATCCAACATAGAAACCCTCTGTTGAAAATCCGTTTGCACTCACACCAGCTAAGGTCTGCATATTCTTACCAATGGAATCTGCTGTAGCGGAAATGAAGTCTAAGGAATAGGCTTCCTGTACTAAGTAACCTGTCGCATTGGAAACATACAAACTGATTGTCCAAATAAAATTGGTAATGGCATATAGTCCATACATGACCTGTTTTCCAATCCCGTCCGACCAGTTCCACGGAAGCCAGCCCCAGCTATTATCCACATAAAAATCCAGTTGATAGTTTTCAAGTGGGTATCGGCTGTATTCATTTGCCACATTGACCGTATCATCTACCAAGCCCGCAGCTTGAACCACCGTTCCCAGCATGGCTAAAAGAAAAATGGCAATCACAAGTGTGAAAGCCACTGTCATTGCCACTTTACCTAGACGTTTCAGCGTCCAGTTTGATTTTATTCTGTTTACTATTGATGGTTTCACATTTACACCTCTTTTCGCACAGGTGGTCTGGTATCAAAGGCATGGAGCAGTTCTTCAAATACAGGGTGGAACTGTATCACACCGACACGACCATATAAATCACTGATAAGGCATTGCCCGTTTTCCAAATCACGCAATCGCTTCTGATTGTTTTCGTCCTCTGGGTCTACACCAAAAAAGGCTAAGGTCTTTTTAATCTCGTTAAGGTCAGTGGAACGAAATGCAAATTTTAAGCCGAGGTTATTTTTCAGTTTTTCATCTAAGAGGTCGTCTGTATTTTGGGTCACGAAATATACCCCAGCGTTCATAGCACGACCAGCCCGAACCAGCTTCATAGATAGTGTTTTTCCTTGTGCTACCTGTAAAAAGCTCCATGCTTCGTCTAAATCTACAATCTTGAAAATGCTTCGGTCTGTATGGATAAAGTCTAAAGCAAAGGTACTAATGACAATCAGCATAGCAACGGATAAAAGCTCCATAGTGGTATATTCCTCAAAGGAAGTTTCCTTGTCGGGAAGTACCAAGTCCGCAACCTGTATAATGTTCAGTTGTTTTTCTAAGCTGATAGACTGCTCCACATAACCATTACTGAATAATAAATGTGCAAAGTCATAGTCTGTAAAACTTTCGATATGGTCGGCTATACTGGTACTTAGTGGCGTATTCTCAACCCGTAATTCCTCAATCACTTTCATCAACCCTCGTACTTCACTATTGGTTACTGCACGAATGGCTTTTCTAAGGATTGGGAAGCGTTCCCCATCACGAGAGGAAATCCCCGTAAGGAATGTCAGAATATCAATAGCCAGTGATTCAGAATCTTTGGGATTTTTCATAATCACATAAGGGTCAAGTAAGCCTTTGTTTTTCTCATCAGAAGTCAGAGTGACGATATTGATTTCATGGGAAATCTCTGGCAAGGTTTCTTTCCATCTGCCACGTTCTGCTTTTGGGTCTACAATCACTGCTTGTGCCCCATAAAGCACCGCATAATAGACGATAAGGTTATTCGCAAAGGATTTACCACCACCCAGCGAACCAACAAAAGCCGACGCTAACGCATTGGTTACTGAACCCTTAACCCCTTGACTGGCAAGAGCAGGTTTCAGATAGACATTGCGTCCAGTATCTAAGCTGTAGCCAACATAAATCCCCTCATTTTCCCCCAGCATTTGAGTAGCACCAAAACCTAAACCAGCGAGGAAATCAGAGGTCACGTATTGAATATAATCATTCATATAACGCTTGCTGGCAGGTAAAAATTCTTCATGTAAGCCGAGCATATCCCCAAATGGTCGTACCAGTTTTACGCTTAAATCGTCATAAAAATCTTTCACTTCATTACAACGACGTTTGAGTTCGTCAAGATCATTTGCTGATACCCTTACCACATAAGACAGCTTGTACATAGATTCCTTGCTTTGGTCTAAATTGGTTTCCAGCTCATTCACACTTTCCAGAGCTTCCGCCACATTGGAGCTGGTTTCATTATCACTTTGCCAAGCGTGGTTATCCAAGTCTTTCAGTTCTTTCTTTTTATTGCGGACAGTAGATAGGGCTTTACGATTCGCTACAATTTCCACATTCATTGACGTATCAATCGGGAATGTAAATTGCTGTTGCTGGTAGTAGAAGATTTCAGAGGACGGGAAGTCCAGTTCTCCGACAATGCTGTTAATGGTAAAGTAAGCTACATAGACGGTTTCATCTTCCTGCTGGATTTTCAAATATCGCTGTTTTTCTTCCACCAAACAGCGAGTAGGCTTAATCAAGTCATAGTATTTAATCAGCGTTTCATTATCCAGCTTTTTCTTTGATAGATGGTACTCATACTCTTCATAGGCAGTGCCTGTCTGTCCGTAAAGGTGTTCAATCAGATAGCCGAAGTCGTCCTTATCTAACCTGCGGATTTTGAAACGACGAGAGATTTTATTTTCTAAGAGCTTTTCCATCTTCTGAAAACGCAGGATTTCATCATTACTCATACTAACAAAATCGCCCATCAGCTTATGGTTCACATCATAGACAAAATCAGACAAAGCATTTTTTGCTTCAACGGTAAGACTTTTCATAGAAAACTCCTGATCGTTGAGAAGCAACTTAAAGCCGATAAAGAAACGGTAGTTCACTTGATTTTCGCCAATCATGGATATTAAAGCGTCTGTCTGTTGGTCGATTTTGTCATAGGCAACCGCTTTGAGCTTGCCAGTGACTTCATTTTTGGAACGCTCTTGTGCAGAACGTATGCTGGATTCTGTACTGATTTGTAAAGCATGAATTTTGCCATCACGATTTTGTGCGATAAGCTGTCTGAAAGAATCATGCACTTGTATTTTCTGTTCTGGACTTAGAAATGAGTAATTGTAAGGAACAAGCTCATAGTAAGCATAACATTCCCCGTCTTTATTCCAGACGAGATTGTTTTCAATGTATTTAATTGGATATGCCATAAAATTCACTCCTAACTGCTGTAATGGCTTCTTGTGGCTGGTTTCTGCCAAGCGTTACTTTTTTTCCTGCATAGGTCAGCTTTGGTCGCAGTGCATAAGCAATGACAGACTTCAAAAATCCATAAGGCTTTTTACCATCAAAAGTTTTTGTAGACATAAACCATGTGAAAGCCACAGGAATCCCAAAGTATTTGAGAAATGCTCCCTCTATCATGGAAAGAGGGGGCAAGTTGCCAAGTATCATCACTGCAAAGAGTGACACGACAAACCATGTCATTTGCGTAAAGGTTATGGGAAACGGAAGTCTAAAATCATTGATAGAATACAGTACCTTTTCCACAGACCAGATACTGGTATAGCTTCGTATTTTCTTCATGTAATCAATCCTTTCATAAAAAATAGGGGTAGCTGATTGAGCCACCCCGTAAAATAGAAAATCTGCCAGTAGTAATGTACCGACAGATTTAATAGACGATTTCAAAAATCCCATGATTGGTTGAGATAAACGTTCCTGAAAGGTCTAAATCCCGACCATAGGCTTGATAATCAATATAGTTTTGAAGACTAGCTGGTACTTCGCCTAAAGCACCCGTTTCTTCAATGTAGTAGCGTGCCACGTCATACATATCATCACAATCGGAATGAATGATAATATCCTCTTGATGTTCGCTTAGTTCTTCAATGCTTGAAAAATGAGTGAGCAGAGCAGATAGCTCCGATTGTAATTCTTCGGGTAATTCCGATACCATTTCCCATAGTCGATTGAGTTCGCCAATGGAAGTGTATTCGTCAACCGTAAAGGGTAACTCGTAGTCATGAATGGCGTATTCCTCATATTCATCATTCAAGCCGATTTTCTCTTTGACTTCCTCAAAGTCAATGGGAAAGGTAAACCACGCACCGACCAATTCGCCCTCATTGTATTTGCCTAAATTCGCAATATAGACTTGCATATCGTCCATATATTCACGTCCTTTCTTTGTAGAGATTCAAAAATCCCTACCGCACTTCGTTTGGTGTACCATTCCTTTGCGGAACATAAGAAAACCACTTATATTCCACAAAAGAACGGTTTTATTTAAGCACCAATAATGCGATTGAATAGCTCTAGTAAAATGTCTTTTACTCCAGCAGCGTTGAAGACTAAGCCAACCGCAATAATCGCAATAATTAAAAAGCCAATCAGTTTGCTAAACTCACGCTTGAAGCCAAGATACAAGCCAATCACAACGATTGCTAAAAGCACCAGTGATTGAGCGTTTGATAGAAACCAGTTATAAAGGTTTTGTCCAAAATTCATAAAAATGTTCTCCTCTCTATATTCAATGAATTTGTATTTGAGTTATTTTTTTGTTGTTATCACGTCCTGTTCTTTTACTGACTGTTGCTTCAAAATCTGCTTGTGTCGGTCTGTCAGTTTCGCATGGTCGAGAATGTCTTTTACAACCTGCGTCTGGTTGATTTCATCAAGTTTAATCGCAACCTTTAAGGTCGGGGCAACTTGATGAGATAGCCAGTTCAGCGTCCTTTGGAAGGAGTAAGGCTCTGGTTTTGTGGTTAGTTTTAATCGTTCACGATTGTTCCCAATAAACCAAGCCCATTCTTCATTCAGTTTCCAATCAGAACGAGGTTTGGAATCGTCTTTATCTACAAAACGGATATACCGATTGATAATTTTAAAGGCGGTATGCTCTGGATTGTCATAGACGAGTAAATCACGGACTGCATAATAGGCACGCTCATTTTTCAATCGAATCTCAAAACGGTTTTTTACTTCTGCGTCTTCAATGGGAATATCATTTTTCTTGTACTGCTCGTAGTCCTTTTCATAGATACAGAAATAAACTTCACTTTGTAATGAACCGATATAGAGGGTGTTTCCCATACATTCCTTTTCCTCTTTGCGTACCAGTTCGCCACTGCGATAGCTTTTAAAACTGCGGAAGACGGAGATACATTCTTCCTGTTGGCACTTTTCAGTGAGTACAGGGATATTTAAAATCCCTGTCTTATCGTTAATGGCAAGGTCAAGGCGTTTCATCACACCGCCAGCCACCAAAACGTCCATAAAGAACTCATACCAGCTTCTTTGTTGTGCCAGAAGATAGCTTTCAAATTGTCTGCACCCACGACCTTTCAATTCCACCAGAACTCCTTTGTCCAGTTCATGGGAGCAAAGGACGAATATGTCGCCTAAAGCATAATGCTCTGAATAAGAATAGAAACCATAGTCCTCATGAAGAAAATAGGACAGTTTCAGTTGTAAGATGTTTTCGACCACCTGCTGTACGTCTGTTGTCGGAAAGCGAATTCTTACATAATCAAACAGCATTTCAAGGGGAGCGTCGGGATTGAAGCGTTCCAGAGCTTCCCAAAGGGACTGCTGTAAATCCTCTGATGGCTTGACTTTTCCTGTTTCAATATCGCTTAGATACTGCCTTGTAATACCAGTCGCAACAGCTAAACGGTTTTGAGATAGTCCATAAGCCAAGCGTTTTTCTTTTAAATGCTGTAACCAAGTTTGTTCATTCAGTAAAAATCCCTCCAATCAAAAAGGCGTATGTCAACTTTTAAAGCCCATTTGACATACGCTGAAATTTTGTAAATCCCTTGTAACCAAAGGATTTTCTAATGTTTTTTTGACTGTTTCCTGTCGATTTGTACCCCCCTGTTAGATACGGGGGGTTAAGTGCTGGCGTGGCTATTGCCACACCAGCCAGCAAGATCAGTCCACACCTGCGACTTCCGCTTCGCACGTCGCCTGCGTGGACTGTCTGCTGTTGGATAACTTTTTAATTTCCTCCAAGAAATCATATCCTTTTGGTACAAGGGGAGTATAAAACTCTGATATGACACTTGTTCCTACATCAACATAGCCACGACCTTTGATTCGCTTTAAGAAGAAATCCTTTTGTACGTCACTGCCAAACATCATGCCATAGCCCATTTCAGACATACGACCTAAAGCCACTCTGAAATTAAACTGATCACGGATTCCGTCGCCTAAATATTTTGCGTCTGGACGTTGACAAGCCAGTATTAGAAAGAAGCCAGCTTGACGACCTAACATGACAATCTGTTTCAGCTTATTCATAACTGCGGTGTTTTCTTTTGTTCCCAGCATTTCCATGAAAGCGACGTATTCATCAAAGATTAAGAAGTGTGCCGGGAGACCTAAGTAAGCATAATTTTTGCCAGTCTTATAGTTCTTCATCTGCTTCATTTCCTCACTACGTTTCATCATTTCTTCATAGAATGTTTCAATGCAAGAAAGCAAGTCTTCTTTTCTATAGTAGACATTTGCCATCACAGAACCTAAGTCCGCAAGATCAGCATTTTTCGGGTCAAGAATATACAGTTTTGAATCTGTATGAAGCAAGGCTTCAATCAGTGTCAGTATAAAGTAAGTTTTACCGCCACCTGTACCACCAGCAATCAACATATGAGGGAGCTTATCATATTCCCACCATACGTTTTTCATTAAGCGAAGTTTACCATCTTTAGCTTCTACTTCATCAATAGAAATACGACTGGCTATGGTGTCATAGAGCAAAGTATATTCCACATAGGAATCCTTTAACTCTTTATCCGTCAGCTCACAGTACAAGCCACTCTCTAATTTCTTTTCCAAGTGTAAGAGTTGGTCTTGATATTTTCCCAGCGTGATTTCCACCCGTATCTGTATCAAGCCATTTTTAAGTCGATAATACATTTTAGGGAAGTAGGTTATCTTTTCCTTTGTACGACCAGCACTATCTTTAAAGAAACCCTCTGTTTTGACCTGTTCAGATTCATACCACTTGTTTTCAAGTATCATCTTTGCCAGTTTTTGACGGTGGTAAAGTTGTTTAACCGTATCATAGCGAACCCGTTTGAATACAAACGCTACCAGCAAGCAGATAAGAATTGCGACACTGAAACTGATAATTAAATAGGGAATGTCAATCTTATCTGCTTGTGATAGGTTAAAATCCTGCCAGTTGATCTGCTGGATTGTCTTCACATGAAACAGTCCGACAACCAGCAGGAAAACAGGCAGGAGTGACGCTATCGTAAAATGAAAGACTAAATCTTTACCAGATGGGCGAATCCTTTTACCACGCTGTTTCATGCGAAAAAGTCTCCTTTCTACCTAGCGACTATTTGTCTTGTGTCGGTTCTTTCTTTGCTTGTGGTTGAGCTTTGAATGAACTAGAATCCTTTGTCAGCACAATATCGTCTGCCTTGATATACCAGTCAACATCTGCTCCTTGATAGGTGGCAGTAGCAACGGTGTCCGCAATGGGATTGATAAGTTCCACCCGTGCGTTATAATCAAACTCTTTCAAAGGCACGCTGGCAGGAATACTTACTTGAATCATGCGTCCTTGTCCTTTGGATTTTAAGTCATAGGTACGTTCCTTGATTTCATCTGAAACCGACCCGTCTTCATTTTGGATTCTCACTTCACGACGTAGAGCAGAGAATTTCAATTCTCCAAAAGTCGTGTCTTTATCTAATACAATGCCATTTGCTAATCTCATCATTTTTCCTCTCTTTCTTTATTCTTTTATCATGTCGTCAGCATGTAAAAGGTAATTTGTAAAACCACGAGTGCCGATTTTGTAGCCCTCTGCGGTAATACGTGGATTGACTAACTTCACACGTTCCTCAAAGCCGAAATGTTTTTCGCCAGCTTCAGCAGGAAGCACCACCACAATATCATCTGCTCTTTGAACATCAGAATAGAGATTATAGCTTCTTGATAAGACAGTTAGCCGTCCGTTGATTCTTCGCTGAACGACTTTATCCTCGCCAGCAAATTCTAAATTGCCGAATGTTTTTTCCATGTTGGGAATCACAAATTTAAGTTCCATATTTTTACCTATCCTTTCTTTTTTATTGGCTGAATGAATGTTTGATGGTCTTAAAGAGTGGGGAACGACCTTTTGATTCTTGATTTTTTGTTTTCATAAGTTCACTTCCTTTCAAAATCGGGTAAAAAAATAGACACCTCATTTTTTGAAGTGTCTACCTATTAAATATTCAAATTTTATTGGAAGTATCTTTATATCTTCACTTTTCAAGGATAAATCGTCGTATCAAAGCTCATTCATAAGTAGTAAATTAGTAGTAAATTGAGTGGTTTTGACCTTGATAAAGTGTGATAAGTCCAGTTTTTATGCGGATAACTAGATTTTTATGCTATTTTTTACTAAAAAAATAATCTGGCCCGTATCGCTACGATACGGGCCAGATTTCATTCTTAACGTTCAAGCCGACTGGCTTGTTCTTTAAATAAAAAAAGCAGCTGTTTCACAGCTGCTATACTTTCTAAAATGGTGACCCATGGGCGACTTGAACGCCCGACACCCTGATTAAAAGTCAGATGCTCTACCAACTGAGCTAATGGGTCATGTATTATCCTTCATTAACAGCTTTTCCATCTTGCTATAACAAAGTGGCAGGGGTAGCAGGACTCGAACCTACGCATGCCAGAGTCAAAGTCTGGTGCCTTACCGACTTGGCTATACCCCTGTAAAAAAATGGGGTGGACGAAGGGACTCGAACCCTCGACAACCAGAACCACAATCTGGCGCTCTACCAACTGAACTACGTCCACCAAGTTTAAAGGAAAAGATATGGCGCGCCAACAGGGATTCGAACCCCGGGCACACGGCTTAGAAGGCCGTTGCTCTATCCAACTGAGCTATTGGCGCAATTTTGCATAAATGGAGCGGGTGAAGGGAATCGGACCCTCGCGACTGGCTTGGAAGGCCAGGGCTCTACCACTGAGCTACACCCGCATACTGCTAAAATTTATTGTTGTCCGCATTGGTTAAAAAGTGTTGATATCGCCTTGCTCACAGCACTTTCTCGCTGAGGACAAGTGTTAGTATACTGCAAAAAAAGACGAATGTCAACACTTTTTTCACAAAAATGCATGAAAACATATGATTTTTTACAGCGCTCTATTTCACTCTGGCATAAGTGGAATAATCTCGCCGTCTGCACCTCCATCTTCAATGGTCAAAATACCAAAGGTTTTTTCTCCGCCAAAATGAGGAAGGGCTACACTGCCGGGATTTATCATTAAAAGGCAGTCGTCCTGGTCGATCATCGGGATATGTGTGTGACCGAAAAGCACAATATCCGCGTTTTCCTCCAGTGCTTTATAGCGCAGGGTGCTGTACTCATTTTTGACATGGAGCGTGTGGCCGTGACAGGCCAGGATCACCTTGCCGCCCAGCTCGGTCTTGATAAAAAGATGTCCCTTCTGGGAATAGACATCCATATTGCCCTTGGCTGCAAACACCGGCACCGATGTCCAATGTTTGATCTGCAGGGCGTCGTCCACATAATCGCCCATATGAAAAATCGCCTCCACCTTGCCCATCTGGCTGACCGCGCGTTCCAGGTCGCCCAGATTGCCGTGGCTGTCACTGACTAATCCGATCCGCATGTTCCCTTCTCCTTTCTGCTACTGGTATTTCTCTAAAATCTGTTTTGCGCGCGCCACAGCTCTGGCACGGTGGCTGATATCATTCTTTTCCTCTGGTGCCATCTGCGCGTAGCTTTTGCTCGTCTCTTCCACGATAAAAAGCGGGTCGTAACCAAAGCCCTCTTCACCCATAAAATCAAAGGCGATCCTGCCTCTGACGGTCCCTCTGACGGTCAGCTCCTGGCCGTCCGGTAAAATCATGGCGATCGCACTGACAAATTCGGCACCGCGTTTTTCCTCAGGCACATCCTTCATGGCCTTTAAGAGCTTTTCATTGTTATCGCGGTAGGTCACATCCTCCCCTGCGTAGCGGGCGGAATAGATTCCTGGTGCGCCGTCCAATGCGTCCACCGACAGACCAGAGTCATCCCCCATAATGATCATTTCAGAATCCTTCACAAAAGGCTGAATAGCCCTCA
The DNA here is from genome assembly GCF_003477535.1 of Eubacterium sp. AM05-23. Taxonomy (NCBI): domain Bacteria; kingdom Bacillati; phylum Bacillota; class Clostridia; order Eubacteriales; family Eubacteriaceae; genus Eubacterium; species Eubacterium sp. AM05-23. The sequence goes on along the minus strand of NZ_QUDF01000007.1, from coordinate 252,887 downwards.
CCTTAATCAGGGCATTGTCCTCAAAGGTGTCGCCGTCCTCAATGATCTCAATGTCAATGCCCATGTCTTTCATGCTCTTTACTTCAAATTTATGATCCAGCATGGCCTTGATTTCCCGGGCCTTGTCTTTATTTCCGGTTGCAAGCACGATGGTTTTCATCATAGTCCCTTTCCGGGCGCTTAAAGTGTTCCCAGCGCCTCTTTTTGAATGTTAATCAGTTTATACACGCCGTCTTCTCCCAATGCCATGAGCTTCTGGAATTCATCCCGGGTAAAGGGGCGTTCCTCCCCAGTTCCCTGGATCTCCACGATCTCGCCTTTATCAGTCATGACAATGTTCATATCGACCTCTGCAGTAGAATCCTCCTCATAGCAGAGATCCATAATGGGCTCGTTCTGGTTGATACCGACACTGGTGGCGGCCACATATCCGTTAATTGGCCACTCATCAATGACCTCTTCCTCCATGAGCCATGTGACTGCGTCATACAGAGCCACAAAGGCACCGGTAATGGACGCGGTACGGGTGCCGCCGTCGGCCTGGATCACATCACAATCAATCCATATTGTCCGTTCCCCAAGCTTCTCCATATCAATCACAGAACGCAGGCTTCTGCCAATTAAGCGCTGGATTTCAACGGTTCTGCCGTCAATTTTGCCGCGGCTGCGGTCCCTTCCCTTACGAGAACCTGTGGAGCTTGGGAGCATTTCATATTCGGCGGTGACCCATCCTTTTTTTTCACCTCTTAAAAAGGGCGGTACCTTATCCTCCACCATGGCAGTACAGATAACCTTGGTATTTCCCACCTCGATGAGTACCGCGCCCTGGGCGTTTCTGGTAAAATGCCGGGTGATGCTCACCGGCCTCAGGCCGTCGTTACTTCTTCCGTCAATTCGATTCAAAATTCTCTCCTTTGTTAATCGCAACAACGGACGATCTGAGGACCGCCCGTTGTATTCTGTCATATTATTCAGCTTTCCAGTTTCCTGGCGACCAGCTCGCGGATAATCTTGTTGGCGACCTGTGGGTTTGCTTGTCCCTTGGTTGCCTTCATGACCTGGCCGGTCAGGAATCCGTAGGCCTTCTGATTCCCGGCTCCGATATCCTCGATGGATTTCGGGTTGTCTTCGATAATCTGGGCGATAATGCCTTCCAGCTCGCTGGTATCACTCATCTGAGCCCAGTTATTTTCTTCCACAATGGCCTTGGGGTTTTTGTCTTCTTCAAACATCTTCACCAGAACCTTTTTGCCGATAGTACCGCTGATGGTACCGTCCTTGATGAGCTTTAACAACTCAGCCAGCTGTGCCGGGGTAAAGGGAATGTTTTCCATCGACAGCTCTTTTTCCTTGAGCATAGCTGGAATATCCACCATCAGCCAGTTGGAAATCTGCTTGGGTTCGTCGTACAGCGCAACGGTTTCCTCAAAAAATTTCGCAGTCACCTTGGAGGCAGTCAGGACACCGGCGTCGTAGTCCGGCAGCTTGTACTCTGCCACATAGCGGGCACGTTTGGCTTCCGGCAGCTCTGGCAGCTCAGACTTGATCTGCTCAATGGTCTCATCGGTAATAACAATGGGCACCAGGTCTGGTTCCGGGAAATAGCGGTAGTCGTGGGCTTCTTCCTTGCTTCTCATGGAGGAGCTGACGCCCTTGACGTCGTCCCACTTGCGGGTTTCCTGGATAATGCGGTGTCCTTTTTTAAGCTCGATAATCTGACGTTTGCTCTCGTACTGGACTGCGCGCACTAAAGCCCTGAAAGAGTTCAGATTCTTCATCTCTGTACGGGTTCCCAGCACATCACTGCCCTTTTCCTTGACAGAAAGGTTAACGTCGAAACGAATGGAGCCTTCTTCCATTTTACAGTCGGAAACGCCCACATATTCCAAAATATTACGGATTTTTTCCGCAAAAACCCGAGCTTCCTCGGCACCGCGGATATCCGGCTCAGTGACAATCTCGATGAGCGGCACGCCACAGCGGTTAACATCGACCAGGGTGCCATCTGCGGATTCATGGAGCAGCTTACCGGCGTCCTCCTCGATATGGATACGGGTAATGCCGATTTCCTTTTTTTCGCCTTCCACTTCAATATCCACAACCCCGCCGGTACAGATGGGCAGATCAAACTGAGAGGTCTGATAGGCCTTTGGCAGATCAGGGTAAAAGTAATTTTTACGGTCCATTTTGCTGAAATTCGCAATATGGCAGTTCAGGGCCAGTCCGGCTCTCGTGGCATACTCAACGACCTTTTCATTGAGTACCGGCAGTACGCCGGGCATCCCAAGGCACACCGGGCAGGCATGTGTATTTTCATCTGCACCGAACTTGGTAGAGCAGGAGCAGAAAATTTTAGATTTTGTTGCTAACTCGGCATGGATTTCCATCCCGATGACAATATCGTATTCCATCTTTATTCCTCCTTTGCCTATACAAGCTTTGGCTTCTGGTCTTTAAACGCGGTTTCACGTTCAAAGGCGTAGGCTGCCTGCAGAATCTTTTCTTCGCTCAGTACCGGTCCCAGCAGCTGCATACCGATAGGCATGCCGTCACGGTCAAAGCCGCAGGGGATTGAAATTCCCGGAATTCCGGCGATGTTCACCGGAACGGTATAAATATCGGTCAGGTACATTTCCAGCGGATTACCGGTCTTTTCGCCGATGCCAAAGGCGGTCTTGGCCGTGGTTGGCGTCAGCAGGACATCACAGGAATCAAAAACATTTTTGAAGTCATCCATGATCAGGGTACGAACCTGCATGGCTTTTTTATAATAAGCGTCGTAATAACCGGAGCTTAAGGCGTAGGTTCCCAGCATGATGCGGCGTTTGACCTCATCGCCAAAGCCCTGGGTTCTGGTTTTGCGGTACATGTCTACCAGGTCTGCGTATTCCTCGGCGCGGACACCATAACGGATACCGTCGTAGCGGGCCAGATTGGAGCTGGCTTCCGCGGAGGAGATCAGGTAATAGGCGGACAGAGCGTAATCCAGATACTCAAAGGAGACATCCACGATTTCTGCGCCCATGGCACGGTAGGTGTCAATGGCGCTTTCGATGGCTGCGCGCACCTCTGGCTGAAGGCCTTCGCCCATAAATGCCTGTGCCACGCCAATCTTCATGCCTTTGGCGCCATTCTTCAGGTTCTGTGTATAGTCCTTTTTATCAACCTTAAGGGAGGTTGAATCCTTGGGGTCATGGCCTGCAATGGCACTTAACACGATGGCGCAGTCCTCAACATCCTTGGTAAAGGGACCGATCTGGTCTAAGGAAGACGCGAAAGCCACCAGGCCATAGCGGGAAACCAGGCCGTAGGTCGGTTTCATGCCAACCACGCCGCAGAAGGCCGCTGGCTGGCGGATCGAACCACCGGTATCGGAGCCCAGTGAGTAGTAAGCCATATCGGAGGCCACCACCACTGCAGAGCCGCCGCTGGAGCCGCCGGGCACGCGTGTGAGATCCCAGGGGTTTTTGGTTACCTTGAAGGCGGAATTTTCTGTGGAGGAGCCCATGGCAAACTCATCCATATTGGCCTTTCCGAGCAAAATCCCCTTCTGGGCCAGCAGGCGGTCATAGACCTCTGCGTTGTAGGGCGGCACAAAATCGCCCAGAATTTTGGACGCACAGGTGGTCTGGATACCGTCGGTACACATATTGTCCTTTAAGGCGTAGGGAATGCCCTCGAGCACATCCTTCTTTCCTTCTTCTGCGATAAGCGCGTCCAGCTCCTCAGCCTCTTTCATGGCTGTCTCGGTTGTCAGGCAAAGATAGCCGTCAATTTTATCTTCTACTGCGTCGATACGGTCGACCGCTGCCTGGGTGACCTCTTTGACGGAAACTTCTTTCTTTTCAATAAGCCCATTGATCTCATGGACAGTCAATTGTGATAATTCCAATTCGATCCTCCTATTCCAGAACTCTCGGCACTTTAAAGCAGCCGGCTTCTGATTCCGGCGCGTTGGCCAGGACTTTTTCAATTGGCAGTGAAGGCTTCACTTCATCTTTTCTAAAAACGTTCTGAACCGGCAGAATATGTTCTGTGGGTTTTACGTCTGATGTATCTAATTTATTCAAAGTCGCCGCATAATCAAGGACTGCGCCCAGCTCATCCGCCAGACGGTCCGTTTCCGTTTCGGTGAATTCAAGGCGGGCCAGATCCGCAACATAGGTAACTTCTTCTCTGGTAATACTCATGATTTCATTCCTTTCGGGTAAATTTTTCTCATTATATCATTATAATTCAAAACCCTTTAAATGTAAATTATTTTCAGTAAAATTCAACCCGCAGAAATTCAGCCCGTATCGCGGCGATACGGGCTGAACAAAGGTGGACGGTGGAACGTTGAAGGTGGAAGGTTCATGACCGGATTGAAAATGCGGTATTCTGCCGCATCAGGCTGTCAAAAAGTGGCGCAGCCCAAGACTGCGCCTTTTATCCAGATAAGCAAAAAGGTCCAGGCGCTGCGGATAACGGCCAGGAATCGTGCCGCATGATAGGAATAGCCGGACATTGGCAAGAACCGCCTCTCTTTAACGCTTCAAATCTTCATGATAAAGTTTATCTACACCCTGAAAGGGTATCGCCACGATACCCCTTGGTTTTATTTTTATTCCAGGCCGACCATTTTTTTAAAGGCTTCCTCGTCTATAATGGGCACGTCCAGGCTCATGGCTTTCTCAGCCTTGGAGCCGGGGTTTTCTCCGGCCAGCACATAATCGGTTTTTTTGCTGACCGAGCCGGATACCTTGGCGCCGTGGCTCTCCAGGATCTCCTTGGCCTCACGGCGTCCCATGGTGGGCAGTGTGCCGGTCAGGACAAAGGTTTTCCCCGCGAGTTCTGCAGTGGCCCTGGCGGTATTTTCCGTCATGTTGACACCAGCCTCCCGCAGGCCGTCCACAATACGTCGGTTTGCATCGGTCTTGAAAAAATCCACAATTTCCACAGCCATTTTGCCGCCGATGTCATAAATTTCTGTCAGCTCCTCTTCGGAAGCCTCCATAAGGGCGTCCATGCTGCCAAAGTGGGAGGCCAGTATTTTGGCCCCGTTGGCTCCTACCAGCGGAATTCCCAGGGCAAAAACCACCTTGGAGAGCGGCCTGCTTTTGGAATCCTCTATGGCGTTTATGAGGTTATCCACAGATTTTTCGCCCATTTTTTCGAGCCCAATCAGGTCTTCCCGACGGTTAAAAACATGGTAGATATCCACAATGGTGTGGATCAATTCGTTATCCAGCAACTGTCTTACCACCGCCGGACCCATGCCGTCGATATTCATGGCATCTCTGGAGGCGAAATGAACAATCTTGCGAAATACCTGGGCCGGACAGTCCATGTTCAGGCACTTAGTTACTGCCTCACCGGGCACCCGGTAGGTTTTGGAGCCGCAGACCGGGCAATGGGTGGGCATGGTAAAAATGACCTCAGCGCCGGTGCGCTCCTCTGGAATGGAATGATCGACTTCGGGGATAACATCTCCGGCCTTCTGGATCACGACCTTGTCGCCAATCCGGATATCCTTGTCGATGATGTAGTCCTCGTTATGGAGGGTCGCCCGGGAGATCATGGAGCCTGCCAGCAGGACAGGCTCAAGCTCCGCCACAGGCGTCAGAGCGCCGGTACGGCCCACCTGCACCGTGATGTCCCGCACAGTGGTCACGGTCTGCTCGGGCGAGAACTTGTAAGCAATGGCCCATCGGGGTGATTTGGAGGTATCCCCCAGCCGCTCCCGCTCTGCCAGGTTATTGACCTTGATAACCATGCCGTCGATCTCATAGGGCAGGGCTTCCCGGCCGCCGTGCTCCATCTCCTCGATGTAGGCGATGATGTCCTCCATGCTGCTGTAAAGCTTCATCTCGCTGGTTTTAAAGCCGCAGTGTGTGAGGAAATCAAAGCTTTCTTTATGGGTCTCAAAGGTCCGGTCCTCACAGTATTCCAGATTAAACACAAAGATGTCCAGGGGCCTCTCGGCCGCCAGTTTGGGATCAAGCTGGCGGATAGAGCCTGCGGCGGCGTTTCTGGGATTGGCGAACAGGGGCTCGCCCTGCTCCTCCCGCGCTGTGTTCAGCTGCTCAAAGTCCTCCTTGTAGATCAGCACCTCTCCCCGGACCTCCAGGGTCACAGGTTCTGTGAGGCGCAGGGGAATGGTCTTGACCGTCTTCAGATTCTGGGTGACATTTTCGCCGGTCACGCCGTCGCCGCGGGTAGAGCCGCGGACTAACAGTCCGTTTTCGTAGTCTAACACAACGGTCAGGCCATCGAATTTATGCTCGACACAGTACTCCACATCGGGGTAGACCTTGCGGATACGGGTATCAAAGTCCCTCAGGTCCCCGGCGTTAAAGGCGTTGCTGAGGCTGAGCTTGGGCGTGGTGTAGTTCACTTTCTCAAAGGCCTCTGACGGCACGCCGCCCACACGCTGGCTGGGTGAGTCGGGGGTCAGGAACTGCGGATAGGCAGTCTCCAGACTGATGAGCTCCCGCATCATGCGGTCGTACTCGTAGTCTGGAATGACGGGCGCGTCCTTATCATAATAACGGACGTTGTTTTCCTCAATTTGTTTTTTAAGCTGGCTGATTTTGGCTTCAGCCTGTTTTAATTCTTCATTCATAAGTCATTGTCCTCAACGCAAAATTTAGACCTAGGCTTTTGTTACATAAGACGGGTCCAGTTTCTTTATACCCACTCCCGGGAATGCGATTGACACCTGGTTCGGTTTTACCTCAACAATGGTGCCGATGCCGAATTTTTTATGCTTGACCTTATCGCTGAGATTAAAGGCACCGGAGCTTTCCTCCTTGGCCTTTTTAGGCGCTGCGGATTTATAAACATTGGGTTTATGCTGCAAATGGTCGGAAAAACTGTATGTCTTTTTCTCAACCGAGGCTTCCTCGACAATCTCGTTGCGCTCGTATTTCTGGACATTCAGCTCCAGGCATTCCGGAGGCAGCTCCTTCAGGAAGCGGGACTGTATCTGGGGCTGGCGGCGTCCGTAAACGGTGCGTTCTGCCGCCCATGACATATACAACCGCTCCTTGGCGCGGGTGATGCCCACATAACAGATACGGCGTTCCTCTTCCATTTCCTCTGGATTGTCCATGGAGCGGCCGTGGGGGAAGATGCCCTCCTCCACGCCTGGCAGGAAGACCACAGGAAACTCGAGTCCCTTGGCATTGTGCAGGGTCATAAGCAGGATCTTCCCTTCCTCGCTGTCATACTTGTCGGTCTCGGCAGTCAGGGCGACTGTTTCCAGATAGGCGGTCAGGCTCTTGTCATCGCTGTTCTTTTCAAATTCCACAGCGGAGGAGATCAGTTCCTCAAGGTTTTCGATACGGCTCTCGCTGTGGTCCAGCTTTCCAAGCTCCAGCATCTCAAGATAGCCGGTATCCTTGATGACATGGTCGATGAGCTCGCTGACTGAATCGGTTTCGCAGCGGTCCCGCAGCTCTTCCATAACCATGGCAAACTCGCGGACCTTGTTGCGCACACTGGAGCTGAGCTCCGGCACTTCCTCACAGTGATAGAAGGTCTCCATGAGGCTCCAGCCCTTAAACTCGGCAAATTCCCTGATTTTTTCCAGGGTGGCTGTGCCGATCCCGCGCTTGGGCACGTTCACGATGCGCATGAAGCCGATGTTGTCCAGTGGGTTGATGAGTACATGAAGATAGGAAATAATGTCCTTGATTTCCATACGTGAGTAGAAGCCTGTACCCCCGATGAGCTGGTAAGGCATGCCCTCACGCATGAAGGCCTCTTCAAAGAGACGGGACTGGGCATTGGTGCGGTAGAGCACTGCAAAATCACCATAGGTATAACCCTTATCGGCCCGGAGGTTCTCGATTTCCTGGGCTACAAAGCGGGCCTCGTCATAGCCCTGGTTAAAGGATGAGACAACGATTTTATCATCCCCGGGATTTCTGGTCCAGAGGTTTTTATCCTTACGGCCAGTATTGTTGGCGATCACCTTGTTGGCACAGTCCAGAATCACACTGGTGGAACGGTAGTTTTCCTCCAGCTTGACCACCTTGGCGTCAGGATAGTCCTTTTCAAAGTCGAGGATATTGTTGATATCTGCTCCTCGCCACATATAAATACTCTGGTCGTCGTCACCGCACACGCACAGGTTGCGGTGTCCTGCTGCCAGCAGGTTGACCAGCTCGTACTGGCTGTGGTTCGTATCCTGGTACTCATCGACCAGGATGTACTTAAACCGGTTCTGGTATTGCTCCAAAATTTCGGGAAAGCCTTTAAACAGCACCAGGGTGTTATAGATGAGGTCATCGAAATCCATGGCGTTGTTCTTTTTCAAGGTGTCCTGGTATAGGCGGTAGTACTGCGCCACCTTCTCTGCCCTGAACTCGCCCGGATTATTCTTCAGGTAATCCTCCGGCGTCCAGAAATTATTTTTGGCTGTTGATATCTGACTCGATACATACTGGAACGGAAACATTTTATCATTAAAGTCCAGCTCCTTGATCAGGGTTTTGTAAAGGCGCTTCTGGTCGTCGGTATCATAGATGACAAAATTATCGCTGTAGCCCAGCCACTGGCTGTGGATACGCATGATGCGGGCACACATGGCATGGAAAGTATACATCCAGATACGGTCGCTTTCCTCCACGTTCATGGCCGCGATACGCTCACGCATTTCGCCCGCCGCTTTATTGGTAAAGGTGATGGCCAGTATCTGTGAGGGCCAGGCCTTTTTACTCTCGATAATATATGCGATTCTGTGGATAATGGTCCGGGTTTTCCCGGAACCGGCACCGGCCAGAATCAAAACCGGCCCCTCGGTCGTTGCTGCCGCTTCCCTCTGCTGTTCATTCAGTCCGTCTAATAAACTCATTGTTCCTCCGCTTGTTCTCTCTAAAACAAAATATCGCCGTAGTAGATACTTTTTAAGACCTTGTCCATTTCCTCACGGGTCATCGGCACCGGATTACGGGCGGTCGAGCCTTTCATGGAATTGTCCAGAAGGCTCTCATAATGGCTGTTAAAGTCTTCCTCGCTGATCCCCATCTCCCTGAAGGTTTTGGGGACGCCAAACCGGGCGTTAAAGCCCTCGATGGTATCGATAATATCGGCACCGATCACTCTTGACAGCTCATCCAGATCTGCCCTTACCGCCTCATCCCGGGCGTTGTATTTGAGCACATAGGGCAGGGCCACTGCGTTGAGCAGGCCGTGGCTGGTGCCAAAGCGTCCGCCAAAGGCATGGGCAATGCCGTGATCCATCCCCAGGCCGGAGTTCTGGAAGGCCATACCCGCCAGGCACTGGAAGTTGTGTACTTTCTGCCGGTTCTCAACGTCACCCTTTTCATAGGAAAGCGGCAGGTACGCACACAGTCCTTCCACCGCGCCCTTGGACATGAACTTGCAGAAATCGTCATTGTTCTTGTTGATATAGCTCTCAACCGCATGGGTCAGGGCGTCCATACCGGTTTCCACCATAACGTGTTTTGGCATGGACAGGGTCAGGTTGCCGTCGAGGATGGCGATGTCGGGGATAAACGCCGTGGTCTTCAGGCCCACCTTGATGTTTTCCTCTGTAAAGGTAATAACCGCTGCGCGGGTGACCTCGCTGGCAGTGCCTGAGGTGGACGGTGCGGCAATAAACTGAAGCTTCCTGCGCTCTGCCGGCGCTTTTCCGCCGCGGATATCCTCCAGTGTAAGCTCTGGATATTCGCACATCAGGGTCATGACCTTGGTAGCGTCGATGGCGGAGCCGCCGCCCACTGCCATGACGGTGTCCGGATCAAAGGCCTTCATGGCCGCGAGGCCAGAGAGCACCTCGCCTGTGGTCGGATTGCCGCCAATCCCGCTGTACACTTCACAGGTTTTTCCCTGCTCCGCAAAAACCGCTCTGATATGGTCGATGGTTCCGTTTTTAAACATCGCGGACTTCCCAGTAACCACAAAGATCCGCTGTCCATCCAGATTCTTAATATAATCAATGGCGCCTGGTCCTGTAACCAGCTTACTGCCGTTAAACTTTAATTCTTTCATTCATTTGCCTCCTTTGGTCCTTCATAAGCCGGGAACACAATCATCATTTTGGTTCCCAGGTTTTCTTCACTTTCCACCCTGATCATGCCCTTGTGCTTCTGGACGATCCAGTAGGCAATGGACAGGCCCAAGCCTGTGCCGCCCTCTGCCCGGGAGCGCACCTTATCCACACGGTAGAAGCGCTGGAAGATTTTTTCCTGCTCCTCTTTTGAAATACCAATGCCCTTATCGGCCACACAGATCTCAATACCTTCCTCGATCCGCTCAGCCTGGACGACGATGGTTTTATTCCGCTCGTCAGCCCCCGGCTCGGTGTATTTGATGGCGTTGTCGATGAGGATAACCATGAGCTGGGTCAGCTGCTTTTCATCCCCCATCACGTTCAGTTCTTCCATAGGAACTTTGCTGAGGATCGTGATGGATTTCTGTGCGGCCATGGGGATAAACCGCTCGGTAACCTCCATGATCAGGTAGCTCATATCCACCGGCATGGGCTCAAAGTGCACGTCGCCGGAATCGGCTCTGGCCAGGAACATCAAATCCTCCACGATGTGGTGCATGCGCTTGGTTTCGTCATAGGCGTTATCCAGCCAGGTGGCCTGGCTTTCAACGGTTTCGTCGCCGCTGGCCTTCACCACCTCCAGATTGGTCTGGATAACAGCAATGGGCGTCCTGAGCTCATGGGACGCATCCGCGAGGAATTCCCGCTGCTGGTCCATGCTCTTTCGCACTGGCACCAGCGCCCTGCCGGACAGAAAATAACCGCACAGTAAGGAAAGGGTCGCGCCGGCCAGCACCACGATAAGGATCATCCGGACCGCGTTCTTTAACACGCCACGCTCCGTATCCATATTTTTCATGGCCTGCACCACCCGCATTTCACCATCCTTACTGACGGTAACATAGGTACAGATTTTAAGATTGTTGTCGTCGGTCTCGTAGTCACTGATCAAATACTTGTCCCGGTTGCCGCTGAAATAGCGGTTAATAAGCCGGAAAAGCTGGTCCTGATTCAAGGGCTGGGACTCAGACTTGTCCACCACGTTAAACGCATCGTCCCAGATCGTAAAAGCGATGCTGTTGTGCACCAGAGTGTCTTTAAACTCCTGATAGCCCTTCTGGGTCTCTGCCGCAACCGCGCCGCCCTCCTGTTGTGTCTGAAGCTGCTCGACGTTGTTGGCCAGCTGAGAGCAGTAGATCTCAAGGTTATTGCTGACGCCGGACTCCATATCCATATTGATGGTTAAATAGAGCGAAACAGCGACAAATACCGACAATCCAATCAGGACCGCGGTATTCATCAGTGTCAGATTCAATCTTAATTTATTAAGGCTGAGCATTGTCCTCTTCCTTCAGCACATAGCCCAGACCACGGATCGTCTTGATAACAGTCCGGGATTTCTTCAGTTTTTTCCGCAGATAATGAACATAAATCTCGACAGAATTCTCCATGGCCATACTTTCAATCCCCCAGATCCGGTCAAGTATCTGTTCCTTTGAGATCGTCATACCCGGGTTTCTGATAAACATTTCCAGCAGCTGGGCCTCCTTAGAGGTCAGCTTGATGGGCGCGCCGTCTATGAGCAGCTCTCCGCTGTTGATATTCAGCGATAAATCGGAAAAGGTAATGGCATTGTCCTGGTAGACCTCCCAGGGGCGCCTGCCCAGAGCGCGGATACGGGCCAGCAGTTCTTCGGTGACAAAGGGCTTGACGAGGTAATCGTCAGCGCCCATATCCAGGCCTTTTACCTTATCAGCAGTGCTGTCTTTTGCGGTCAGGAGCAGCACAGGCACGTTCTTACCGCGGTCGCGGATGGATTTGAGAATGTCCAGCCCGCTCATGCCTGGCAGCATAATGTCAAGGACAATAACATCATAGACATCGTTCTCGCTGAGCAGCTTTCCCTCGATGCCGTCGTGGACCACATCAACCAGGATTTTATTTTTTTCGAGGATTTTCCCAAGGGCGGTTGCCAGGGATACCTCGTCCTCTACCAGTAAAACGCGCATGTTTATTCACCCCGCTTGTCATCTTCCCAGTTCAGGGGCTTGAATTCGGGCTCGGGGGCCGCGTCTGCCGGTGCCGCCTGAGGCCGGGGCGTTTCAGGCTCGGTATTTATTTCCTGGGTTATGGGCTCTGCCGGCTGCTCGGCCAGAGTGCGGTCAACCTCCCGTTTACATTCGAGGAAGGTCTGCACTGCCCGCTCATAATTGTCCAGAAAATCGGTATCCGGCAGAATGTTTTTATCCATCAGATAGTAGATAAACAAGCCGATATAGTAGGTCTTTTCCGGTTCGATGGTCTTGAGGCTGGAATATTTGAAAAAGGCGGTCACCAGGTCGTCACCGGCTGCCAGGATATCGCCGCCGATGCGGACCCACTCCTTGGACAGGGTATCGATAAGGGAGGCCTTGAAATAGCACCACAGCAGCCCCTTTGCTATGCTCTCACCCATGATCTCCAGATTGTCCTGGAGCTCTCTGGCTCCATTTTTAAATGCATCGAGAATCTTGGGCGCGTAGATGACATCTCCGGTGGCGTAGCGTTTGCGCAGGCCGCTCTTTTCGGGAATCAGCCGGTTCAGGAGAATATCATCCTGCCGCAGCTCCTTCTGGATCACATACCACTCGTCATACAGGCAGAAGGGCATGTAGCCAAAATCCCTGAACAGGTGGTCGGACACCCGCTTCACCTCCATGAGCTGCTCAGGATCGCCGTAGACGGCTTCCTCAACCTCGATGAAGTTTTCCATCTGGTAAAACATATTGTTGCGCTCAAAATAATGGCCGATGCCCATAATCAGCTTAACGTCACGGCTGAAGAACAGGATGCCGTCCAGCTCGTCGTCGTTTGGCACCTCGTCCTCCATTGGCAGCTGGAGGTACTGGCGGCCGTTATACATCATCTCGTTACAAGGGAAGTACAGGTCGTTGGGATAGTCGTCGGTATACATGAAAAACAACCGCTTGCTCTGGTCAAAGGCGACAATATAGCCTTTGGTCGTAAAGAAAGCCCAGCCTGTTTCCGGATCTTTTTTGCCGTATTTTACATGGAAGCCGTCTGCATACAGGCAGTTCTTGGCAATATACTCGGCGGCCTTTTCTTTGCTGTCGATGCCCATGAGCGCCAGATTGGCCGTGTACTTTTTCCAGAGCAGATCCACTGTCAGGCCGTCTGGGGCCTGAATGGGCGATTTACGTCCCTCGGGGTCATTTCTTATATTTTTCGCGATACAGAGCAGCACGCAGTCCAGATGAATGGTGTCGATGGCTTCATCAGGCTTCAGAGACTTCAGGTCTCTCACAACCTTCTCGTTAATGATGTTCAGGGTGTCGCGTATGCGGCGCTCCTCTTTCTTGGTAGTCTTTGTATTAAAATTATCGATGGTTTTGGTGATGGTCTTTGCGTTCTCCACACCGTTCACATAACACTGGACATTTTTTCCCGGATCGCCGGTATAGAAAAGATTTTTAAAGTCGATCAGGTAATAATCCTCGGTCTGCTTCATTTCGTAGTCAATGACGGTTTCGTCCTTGATCATGACATAAAGCAGGGTTTTCTTTTCAATGCGCTCCATGATAAAACCCTTGCGGGAGAAAAAGGCGTTAACGTAGGTCCGCGGCACTTCCTCGCTGCAGTTCATGGACAGCTGTTCCATGTAAAGAGTATTCTGCATCATGTAGCTGACAAAGTTCTTGCTCTTGTCCAGCCCGTTGTTTTCAAGATTGTCAAAGAAGCCATAGAGCAGCACCTTGTAGACAATCTTGGCCATGTCGTTCTGTTTGTTAATGATCCGGTCGGTCCGGTTGATAATGGTCTGGTTCAGGCTGGTCTTGTCAGAAAAATAATTCGGTTCGATGACCAGCAGCGCTTCGACTGCCAGAAAGATCAAGGTGTCAATATCCACGGCTGCCATGTTGGTGGCGCGGTAATTTTCCTTGAGGTTTCCCATGACACGCTGGTACATTTCGTCGATCTGGCTGATGCCCTCCTTGATGGTTTTGTGGCATTCGCTGCAGAGCGCATCGTATTGTATGTTAATCCGCGAATTGTTTATTTTTAAAGAACGCTCAAAAAACCCCAGTTCTTTTCCGCATTTTTCACAACAATTCTTCATTAAAACACCCTTCCTTTCGATATAAAATAGATCTATTTATAAAAATCCTTCATCCACATCTAATACTTTGCATAATTCATTATAGTTTATCATAAAACCCTTAAATAATGTAGATAAAAAGCGGGGAAGATTTGGCCAAAGCACAAAAAACCAGAGAAACACACTCTCTGGTAGGAAAAATTATTTTCAAAGGGTATCGCCGCGATACGGGTCAGAAATAAAAAAACCATGGAATGCTCTTCCATGGTTTTGTTTTTTAAAAATGGTGCGAGGAAAGGGACTTGAACCCTCACTGGAGATAAGTTCCAACAGGCCCCTCAAACCTGCGCGTCTGCCAATTCCGCCATCCTCGCATAAATGCGGACCGATTGTATCACCGGTCCGTGACCTTATTTATTATAAACGGTCTTAGCTCATAATGCAAGCATTTTTTAATTTTTCTTTCATATAAAAATCAAGGCTGTTTTTGAGGTCGGCCAGCGTACCGTTATTATAGATAATGGTGTCTGCCAGCTCGATCTTTTTTTCATCCGGCATCTGTATCTCGATTTTCTTTTTTGCCAGGCTTTCGTCCACACCGTCCCGCTCCATAATGCGCTTAAGCCTTGTCTGGGCATCGGTCACCACCAGCAGGACCTCGTCCACCTCATCGCGCTGGCCAGCCTCGATGAGCAGCGGACAGTCGTAAATGACAAGCGGCTTCCCGTCCCGTTTCAGCATTTCCAGATTCGCGTAGTACAGATCCTTGATGGCCGGGTGCAGGATAGCGTTCAGCCGGTCCCTCACCGCGCTGTCGTCGCAGATGAGCTCCCCCATACGGCTGCGGTTCAGGCTGCCGTCGGGCAGGAGAACCTCACGGCCAAAGGCGGTCTCGATCTGGCGCATGCCGGGGCTGCCCGGCAGCACAGCTTCTCTGGAAAGCAGATCGGCGTCGATGACGGGCAGCCTGTAATCCTCCCTGAAAATGGTGGAGACCGTCGATTTTCCCGAGGCGATGCCTCCGGTTAATCCGATAACTTTCATTGACTTGCTCCTTTTAGAAAGCGGACCCGTATCGCGGCGATACGGGTCCGCGCAACCGCTTCTATTTGACCGCGTACCAGGAATCCCCGGCGTGGGCATCCACAGTCAGAGGCACCTTGAGATCCACAGCATTTTCCATTTCCTCTACCAGCAGCTTCATAACGGTTTCCTGCTCAGTCTTGAGGGTGTCGATGATGAGCTCATCGTGCACCTGGAGGATCAGCTGGGATTTCAGCCCCTCGCGTTCAAGACGGTCGTAAACCTTGATCATGGCGATTTTGATGATGTCGGCGGCGGAGCCCTGGATCGGGGTATTCAGCGCCATGCGCTCACCGGCCTGCACCAGCATCCGGTTTCTGGAATTGATCTCGGTGATATAGCGTCTGCGCCCCCAGATGGTGGTCACATAACCCTTTTCCTTGGCCTCGGCCTTGATGTTCTCCATGTATTCCAGCACCTTGGGGTATCTGGAGAAATACAGATCGATATAGGACTGGGCTTCGCCCCGGGTGATGCCAAGGTCCTTGCCCAGGCTGAAGGCCTGCTTGCCATAGATCAAGCCGAAGTTGATGGCCTTGGCGTGGCTCCTCTGCTCTCTGCTCACCGCGTCCATGGGCACGTTAAAAATTTCGGAGGCGGTGCGGGTGTGGATGTCCTGGTTTTTCACAAAAGTGTCGATCAAGTTTTCATCCTCAGACAGGTGGGCCAGCACACGCAGCTCAATCTGGGAGTAGTCGGCATCAACCAGTACCCGGTCCTCGGCTGATGGCACAAATACCTTTCGAATTTCCCGGCCCATCTCCGTTTTGACGGGAATATTCTGAAGGTTAGGGTCGGAGGAGCTCAGACGCCCGGTAGCTGTAACCGTCTGGTTAAAGGTGGAATAGATCTTGTGGGTTTTTGGGTCTACCAGCTTTATCAGGCCCTTGCCATAGGTGGAATCCAGCTTAGAGATCATGCGGTAGTCGATGATTTTCTGGATAATGGGGTGGAACAGCACCAGCTGGTCCAGCACCTCAGCGTTGGTGGAATAGCCGGTCTTGGTCTTTTTGACCACTGGCAGCTTGAGCTTATCAAAGAGGATGGCGCCCAGCTGCTTGGTGGAATTGATATTAAAATCATCCTCCTCGGCCAGCTCGTAAATTTCCGAGGTCAGGGTCTCGATCTTTTTCTCAAACTCTACGGACAGCTCCTCAAGCTGGTGGATATCGACCTTAAAGCCCAGCTCCTCCATGGAAGCCATGATTTTGAGCAGGGGCAGCTCAATGTTCTGGAACAGGCCAGTCATACCGTCAGCTTCGATCTTTTCTGACAGGGGCTTTTCGAGACGGTGGATGACCTCGCAGTTTTTGACCATAAAGGCAGCCAGTCTGGCGCTGTCCATGTCCGCTGCGCTCACCAGGGTCTTGCCCTTGCCGAAGAAGTCTTCCTCGCTCTGGATGGTGTCGCCAAGGTATTTCATGGCAACGGTCTGGAGATCATAGCGCTGGTCGGACGGATTCAGCAGATAGGCGCCGATGTAGGTGTCAAAGGTGTAGTTGACGATGACTGAGCACTGGCTGTGGTAAATATGTGTCAGATTTTTTAGGTCATGCCCGACGGTCTGCAGGCTGTCGGCCTCTGGAATTTCACCGAGACCGCTGAAAAAGGCTGAAACCATGGCGGGCTTTTCCACAAAGTAGTACACACCGCCGATGTACGCCGCCACCCAGACGCGGTCGTCCTCGCGGTAGGCGTAAACCGTCAGCTTCAGCTCCCTGGCCAGGCGGTTCATGACCGTGATCATCTCGGTGGTGGTGCCGATGGTGGTGTACTGGATATCGCTGGCCGCCACTGGCGCGTCCCCCTCGCCGTCATCGGGCAGGATTTTATTGAGGATGGACTTGAATTCCAGGTCCCTGAGCATTTCGATGCTCTCCTCGGTAAAGATCGGCTTGAAAGCCAGATCCTCAAGGCTCAGGTCCAGTGGCACATCCAGGCAGATGGTACCCAGAAAGCGGCTGGCAAAGGCGGATTCCTTACCGGCTTCCAGCTTTTCCTTCTGTTTTCCCTTGAGGTCATCGATGTGCTCGTACAGCGTATCGATATTGTGGTACTCCTTGATGAGCTTGATGGCTGTCTTCTCGCCTACGCCGGCCACACCGGGAATATTGTCGGACGGGTCGCCCATAAGCGCCTTAACGTCAATGAGCTCCCTGGGCGTTACGCCATAGCGTTCCATGATGTAGGCGTCATCCACTGTGGCGAACTGGGTACCGCTGCGGGTAGCAGTGTAGAGCACATTGACATAGTCGTCCACCAGCTGGAAGGAGTCTTTATCTCCTGTGATAATCTGAGTCTTCGTCTCTCTGGCTTCGCCCTGCTTAGAGAGCGTGCCGATAATATCGTCGGCCTCGTAGCCCTCCTTTGTGATCATGGGAATCCCCATTTTGCCAAGCAGCTCCTTGAGCAGGTCCATCTGCACCTGCAGATCCTCGGGCATTTTGTCACGGCCGCCCTTATAGTCCTCGTACTCCTTATGCCTGAAGGTCGGGGCGCTCAGGTCAAAGGCCACTGCCAGATAATCCGGCTTGTACTCATTCTGGATTTTTACTAAGACGTTGACAAAGCCGTAGATGGCGTTTGTGGGCACGCCTTTGGAATTGGACATTTCGCGCACGCCGTAAAACATACGGTAAACCAGACTGTTTCCGTCAATCAAGATACTTTTTTTATTCACGTGAATCCTCCATGGATTTATTTTTGGTCGATGAGCCCGTATCGCGGCGATACGGGTTGAGGGGCAGGACGAAGCTTGGACTCTTTTCAAGGAGCACAGACTCCTCGGTAATTCTTTTTTCCTTTCAGGAAAATTTCCTCGTCCTCTGCGTTCGCTTCGTTGCCGGGCAACCGCTTACGCTCCTTTGCCCTGCCAAATTTCCCTTGGAAATTTGGACTCAGCTTCATTATACCAAAAGCGGCTTAAATGTACAGGGATTGGGGACTAAAAAAGTCCATTCTTTGTCGAATGGACTTTTCTTTTTGATATTCAGATGGCCCAGTCCTCGCTTTGCTGCTGGAGCTCGACCATATGGCGGTACAGGCCGCCCTGTTCCATGAGGGCTTCCGGCGTTCCCTGCTGTGCGACCCGGCCGTTTTCCAGGACGACAACTTTGTCAGCCCCGGCCACGGTGCGCATGCGGTGGGCAATGATGAGCACGGTTTTGTTTTTAACCAGGTTGGAGATGGCCCGCTGGATCTGGGACTCATTTTCGACATCCAGCGAGGCGGTGGCCTCATCCAGGAGGATGACCGGCGCGTCCTTGAGCAGCGCCCGGGCAATGGAGATGCGCTGGCGCTCTCCGCCGGAAAGAACCGATCCATTCTCACCGATTTTGGTCTGATAGCCGTCGGGCATCTTCATGACGAAAGCGTCGCACTGAGCGGCGCGTGCCGCGGCCAGCACTTCCTCGTCGGTGGCGTTCCTCCGTCCAATACGGATATTTTCGAGTACGGTGTTGTTAAAGAGTACCACATCCTGAAAAACAATGGAAAAATTTTTCAGCAGCGTTTCAGGCTCTACAGTGCTGATGTCTGTACCGCCCACGGTAATCCGCCCCTTTTGAATGTCCCAGAAGCGGGCGGCCAGCTTGGCCGCGGTGCTCTTACCTCCGCCGGAAGGCCCCACCAGAGCAGTTACCTGACCCTGGCAAGCTGTGAAGGATACATCCTCGAGCACGGTTTTCCCACTGTTGTAGGCAAAGCCCACCTGATCAAAGACAATGTCATAGCCCTGGTAGTCTGCCTGCTCGCTGCCCTCCTGGACTGGCTGTTCCTCGATCTCCTTCATGCGTTCCACTGTGAGCATGGTCGCGTAGATGGCCGCCAGGTTAACCAGTGCGCCGGATAAGGGGTCAAAGACACGGGTCGCCGCAATCAAAAATACCAGAAAGGTCAGAAAGTCGGTCTGGCCGCTGACCAGAAGTACTGATCCCACAAGCACCACGGTGGCACTGCCCACACGCAGCAGCATCTGGGAGGTCACTACGAACATGGCAGTATTGAGCTCAGCCTTGATCTGGATTTTCTCATTTCTGCCCAGCAGGTCGTCAAGTTTTTTCAGATAACGGCTTTCCTGATTGTTCGCCTTGATCTCCCTTACAGTTTCGATACATTCCTGTATATTGTCGGCACAGTCCAGCTTTACCTTGTTGTGCTGCCGGCCCACCTTGTTCTGCTGTGCCCGGCTCAGCGCCATGATAAGAAGCACCACAGGCAGCACCCACAAAAGTGCCAGCGCCATGCGCCAGTCCATAACAAACAGCCCGATGCCGGCCAGAATGACCGATGCCACTGCCCCGATAAACTCAGGGATATAATGGGAAAAAGCTGTCTCCATAGCGGCGCAGTCGGCCATGATGGTGGTGGTTAAGTCGGACAGATCACGCTTGCCGAAAAAGGATAACGGCAGGCGCCGCAGCTTTTCTGCCAGCCGGATACGCATGTTCGCGCTCTCGGCGTAGGATGCCAGAAAGGTCTTGTTGTACTGGATGTACTCAAAAATAAAGATCAGTGCCAGGACAATCACCGAGCCGACAATATAAAACCACAGGCTTGGCGCCGGAGCATTCCCCCCGATGAGGGGCGAAACCAGCTCTGTCGCGACTAAGTATAAAAGGCCAATGGGCAGCATGAGGATCACATCGGTCAGGGTGCAGGCAAAAACCGCCTTGACCAGATCCCTTGCGCCCTGCTCGCTCAGGGCAAACTTTTTCTGAAAATAAGCAGTCATCAGGCTGTCTCCTTTCCGGTTATTTTCCAGGCTTCTGTGCTCTGGTATTCCTTCCACATGGCTGCATAGGTGCCGCCCTTTTCCAGCAGCGCTTCATGGGTTCCCTGCTCTGTGACCCGGCCATTCTCCATGACCAGAATGCAGTCGGCATGCCGGACGGTGGTCAGCCTGTGGGCGATCATCAGAACGGTTTTCCCGTTTGTCAGCTCCTCGAAGGCTTTCTGGATCTGGTATTCATTCTCGGGATCGGCAAAAGCAGTGGCCTCATCCAGAAGCACGATGGGCGCGTCTTTCAGAATGGCGCGCGCCAGGGCGATCCGCTGGGCCTCACCGCCGGACAGGTAAACGCCTTTGGTGCCCACAACAGTGTCGATACCCTGGGGCAGCTTTTCAAAAATATCCTCACATCTGGCGGCACGGGCGGCTGCCAGCACAGCCTCTGCCGGCGCGTCGGGCCGGGCACTGCGGATATTTTCGAGCAGGCTGGCCTTCTGAAGCCTTGTGTTCTGGAATACAAAGGATACCTGGTCCATGAGGTCGGTGGTAGCGATCTGGCGAACATCCACACCGCCGACGCAGACACGGCCCTCCTGCACATCCCAAAAACGCGGAATCAGGCTGGCCGCCGTCGTCTTTCCACCGCCGGAGGGGCCCACCAGAGCCACAGTGGCGCCCTCGGGAATCTCGAAACTGACGCCGTCGACAGCGGGCGTATCGCTCCCCGAATAGGTGAACCGCACCTGGTCAAACACAATGCCGGCTCCCCTTGGTTTGAGGGGCGCCGTCGGCTCCTCGAGTGGCTTTTCAAGGAGTATCGTTTCGATACGCCTTGCCGCGTCGCGGGCCATCAGGGCATTTTCCCCCGAGAACATGATCCTTGTCATCATGACCGTAACGACTGGTGTAAACAGGACATAGAAAATAAAATTCAGCAAAAAGGTTTTGTAGTCCACCGCACTGGCAATCAGCAGGATTCCCGCCGGGATCAGAAAGGCGAAAACGCCGTTGACTGACACGGTAAAGCCGCACATGGGCAAACGGCATTTAAGGGTGTAATCCACTGCCCAGGAGCTATAGCGCTTGATGGCTGCGTGAAAATTCTTAAAGGAATAAACGCTCTGCTGGAAGGTCTTGACCACCGGAATACCCCGCACATACTCCACAGCCTCTGAGTTCATGTCCTCAAGGGCGTTCTGGTACTGCTGCAAGGATGTGTTCATGCTGGCCCCCATCATCCGTGACAGGATAATAAAGCCAATGATCATGGGCACCAGACTCACCAGGCCCAGCCGCCAGTCAAAGATGAGCAGAATAGCCAGCATGGCAAAGGGTGTCACAATGGCCCCCGCCAGATCGGGCAGCATGTGGGCCAGAAAGGCCTCGGTCTGCCCTGCGCTCTCGTCTATGATACGGCGGAGCCTGCCGCTGCTGTTCTGGTTAAAATAGCCCAGCGGCAGCCTGACAATGTGGTGCAGCGCCTCGCTGCGCATATTGCGCGCTGTTCTGAAAGCTGCCAGGTGCGAACACATCAGGGCTGCAAAATAAGTAATGATTCCTGCCAGGGCAAAGGCCACGGCCAGCCAGCCATAGTAACTCAGATTCTGAGCCTGCCCCACGTTGGGCAGCACCGCGAAAATTTCCCTCACCACCTGCCAGATGCAGATAAAGGGCATGAGGACCAGAACCGCGCTGACCCCGGATAAAATACAGGCGCAGACGGACAGGGCTTTATACTTTCCCGCGTACGAAAACAGCCCCCGCCGGGCCTCTTTTTGTGGTTGCATCATATCACCTCTGTTTCTCTTTTTAGTTAGATATATCTAACTATAGGAAACAGTTTACTCCTAACCGGTCTCTGTCTCTACCCCGGACGGGCGGAATGCTCCATGTGGTCAATTATTTTTCCGGTACTCAAGGGGCAGGACGCCCATCTGTTTTCTGAAAGCGTCGGAGAATTTACTGGGATTCTCATAGCCCACACTGTTGGCGATTTCCAGGACGCTCTTGCCCGTCTCTCTGAGCATCCGGGCCGCCACATGCAGGCGGTACTCTCTGCGCCAGGTATTGATGGGTTTTCCATACACGGCCCGGAAGCAGTTCTTCATGGTAGTCATGCCAATGTCAAAGCGCTTTGACAGATCCTCAAGGGTGATGTTCTGGTCCAGATTTTGGGTGAGGACATCGTGTATCTGTTCCACCACACGCGCCTGGCGGGCCGAAAGGTACCGCCGCCGGCCCCTTTCGCTGTCAAAAGGGGTAATGCTCAGAAAGAGCAGCAGCTCCAGCACCTTGATTCTGAAATAGCCCTTTTGTATCCGCGGGTCCACATGGTAGAGCTCGTCAAAGATGTGCTCGATCTCCTTGGTGGCCCGCAGTACAAAGCACCCCCCGTTGCCTGAGAGCTTTTGTCTCAGCCTGTCCAGGTCAATTTCGATCCCCTCAAGCACACAGGAAAGGTGCTCCTGGGCATGGGCAATGTCGATAAGAATTTCAATGCCGTTATAATAGCCGAGGGGGAAGCGGGAAGCGTCACAGGGAAAATCCCAGCCTATGATGGCTAAATCCCCTTCGCTGAGGTAGGCAAAGTGATTCTTAAAACGGCATTCGTAGCGACCCTTACGGCAGTGGTTTATTTCGAGGAAATTGGTGCCAGGACGATTGCCGGGCTCGCTGCAACGAAAGGCCTGAAAATCATTGTAATAAAGCTCCACTCCGTCAAAAACCGGATAACAGACCATAATTCCGTCGCCATCACCGCAGTTCATGCGGTAAATGGTTTTTTCATCATCCCGGTGGAGGACTTCAATATAATTACAGTATGGCTGTTCGCACTCAAGCTTCATCATATCACCCGCCTTAGTTAAGTTTATCTAACTTTATTGGTATACATTATAGCACTCAGATGCTTTTATGGCAAGTTAATAAAAAGCAGCAAAAAACCAGGCAAAAATGCCTGGTTTTTTATATTTGCTCATGCGACAGACCCTGTTCAGCAGGAAAAACCGCCGTCGTGGCTTTCCTTGGCCTTATATAAAGCCTTGTCCGCAGCCTTTGAAAGCTCGACATAGGTATCACCGTGTCTGGCAATAACTGCGCCGCCCGACAGGGTGATAGACGGAATATTCATTTTTCTGGCTTCTCGCGCGATGGTGTTGTTTATATCGGCCACGATCCGCCTGGCGACTGCATAATCCTCAGTATTCGACACGAAGATTGCAAACTCATCGCCATGCAGCCGCGAAGCCAGATCCACAACCCGGATACGGCCGATGATCATCTTGGCCGAAAGCTTTATGACCTCATCTCCCATATTGTGGCCGTAATTATCGTTAATCTCTTTAAAATGGTCACCATCCATCATGATCAGAATACCGGTTTCATCCGCCTCCATACTGTCCAGCGTTCTGGTTACCTCCTTCTGGAAGGATCGGTCGTTCATCATGCCAGTCAGCTCGTCGATGGCCGCGGCCTTCTTGGCGGCCGACAGGGCGATCTCGAGCCGCCGCTGGGTCTGGCCCAGCTCGATATAGGCATTTCTAAGCTCGCGGTTTCTCTGCTCCTTGCTAATGCGCCCCAGCAAATAGATCAGCAGTATTTCCACGATCAGCAGGGGAACCAGCCAGACCTCAAGGGTGCCCTTCAGCATTGACGTCACCGGAACAAGCACCAGGCTGCTATATCCGTCTTTCCTGTTCAGGTAAGCGTAATAGCGGCTGCCACCCAGCTTGACAGTAATGGTTTCCTGATCTGTCTCCATCACCTGGGTCAAACTGTCGTTTATCTCCTGCCTGAAGCTGTAAAAGGCAGCGGCCGACTGAATCTTTTCCTCAGCCTTGGCCAGCTCTGCCTCATCCGTGGCGTCAAGGGCTTCTTTTTCCCTCTGCGCCAGTGATAACGCCTGGGCAGTGTCCTCCAGACTGGCGTCGAAGCTGCCGCCCAGATAATCGGTATTGGTGCTTCCAATGACTGTTCCATTCTGATCAAAGATCATAATCTGCTCGTTGTCATATTGAAGCGTGGACGAAACGAGCTTCTGAATGTCGCCCATTTTAATGTCATAGGCAAAAACGGTCTCGCCGTCTGGCTGCAGCTGTGAAATAGTTGTCAGAATATAGTGGTTGGCGTAGCTCATATAAGGCGGTGTAAAAACAATCTCTCCCTTACCCGCTACCGCGTCCTTGTACCAGGGACGCTCAGTGGCCACATAGCCTGTCTCCTCATAGGCCGAATAGGGCTTGTCCCAGCTGTAGAGATACCGCCCCTGGTAGTACATATACAAGCCGTCAAAGGTTTCGCCCTCAATGGCCAGCAGGGGCGCATCAATGCTTTTCAGGTAATCCCACAAAATATCCGGATTTGGATTGTTCTGAATCTCCCGCCCCATCATCTGCGCAAAGATCATAAAGGACCGCTCATAGCTGTCCATGACCTCATCAAATCCAGCCCCGATCTCCTCTGCGTGGGCTGTCAGCCGCCGGTTGACCGAAACCGACTCCCAAACTGTGATAATCGACAGGGCTATTAGATTAACCGCTAAAAACGTTACTACAAAAATAACTGCTTTTCTTTTCCTGATTTTCTCCCCCATTGCTCCCTCTCCTCAAACGTCCCGACGGGCATCTTGATCCATATATATTTATATTATATATGAAATCATACCATTCAACAATAGGTTATATTCTTAAAAGCTGAATTTTTTGTGTTTAAGTACACATGACAAAAGAACCCGTATCGTGACGATACGGGTTCCCAAGTTTTAAAACGAACATTTTGAAGGAAGATAAGACTGTAAAAGCTTTTTCTGGTCTTCCGTAATTTCCGGCGCCCGATATTGATTAATCCGGTTTTCGATCTCCATTTTCACCTTTAATCTGACGTCGGTTTTTTCCGGACTGATATCTTGGGAAACGCCATATTTGCTGAAAATTTTAGTCAAATAATGGTCTTTTCTGTACGCTGAAGGCGTTTTTCCCTGAAGGAAGGTGTTCTTTTCCTGGGCTTCTGTCAAACTCGTCATCAGCTTAGGGTCCAGCTTCAAATTCACACCTTTAAGAGCCCGGTTGACGTTGCGCATCATTTCCTCATCCAGAATGAGCTTTTCAAAGCTGCCGCAGTACCAGGCAGACATAAGGCCGGGATAGCACCAGACCTCATTGATTTCAGAGGCGTAATACGGCATCAGCGTGGTCAGCATGCTCTCCGCCCCTGCCTGGTAATCCACTTTTGCGGAATCGGACAGTGCTCCGCAGATTGTGCAGCCGATCTGCATATACTTCGCGAATTCATAAAGCATCCCCTCAATATAGACACATTCCACCGTTCCATAGGCTGGCTGAATGCTGCGCATATCTGTCGCGCCCGAGCAGGAGCAGATGGAGACGTCAATCCCTGGAGAAAGCAGCTGAACATAAACGATTCCGGCCAGGGAGATGGCAATATCGTGGATCACCAGCCCCAGCAGGCTCGCCGGCCCGGTCAGCCCAGTCAGACTGCAGGGGCAGAGAATGATGTTCTGTTTTTCCTCAATGGCGGCGGTTAAATTATCAAGGCATTCCCAGTCGTAGGCAAGGGGGGACATGGGGCAGATAGACTGCCCCATTACAGGTTCGTCCCACACGTCGTAAAACTCACGGATAAGCCGGATGGATTTACGCGCGCTCTGGTACAGGTTTCCGTCCTTTGAGTTCTGGGCTGTTGCCCTTATCCCAACCGAAGGCCATTTATCGCTGTAGCGAAGGAGCATGGCAATCTGGCCGACGTACAGATCGTCCGCGTCGTTGTCCACAGGGTCGATAACGCAGGGGCTGGCGCACTCATAAAGGTCTGAGGTTTGGGTGAGTTTATACATTTTCACAACATCCTCCACTGTGCCGCTCCGGTACACGCCGGTCTCATCATCCAGAATGGTGGGCACCATACCAAAGGGAGAAGTCGCTGTGATTCTTTTTGGCCCCTGGTTTTCATAATCATATTTGGGAAGGCTTTCCAGACATCTTTCCAGGAGCGCCTTTGGAATAAAGGCCTTGTCGCCTTCGATTTTCGCGCCATTTTTCGCAAGCAGTTCCAGGGCTTTTTTGGTTCCAAAGGTAATGCCGATTTGTTCTAATATTTCAATAACCTTGTCATATATTGTTTCTAAATCCTTTTTTTTGAGAATATGGCTCATTTTCAACTCCTTATAAGTATTCACCAATGTATTTTTGGGAGCGCTCCCTGCCATAAGCCGTAATGACATAGGTCGATTCCAGAAAACCATCGGAACGTTCTATTGTATTTGTAATCTCCACCAGGCCAGTCCCCTTAAGGGACATCAGCTGAGCGTCAATCTCCTTTTCGTTGCACTGTTTTTCGCCTTTGTAATAAGGTGAAATCCGCTCATATACCTGCTGTGGGTTCAGCCCATCAGGGCTGTCGATAATCTGCTTGATAATATTAAAGCGCATGGGCATTGTCGCTGCCATTTTATTTCCTCCTAACTGATATCTCTTAACGAGAGCAGCTCTGACGGTTTTCCCACCACCATAAGCGCTCCGGAGAGTAAAACAATAATTCCAATGATAAAGGTCGCTGTGATGGTGCTTCCGAGGAAAACAACCGATAAGACCGCAGAAACCAGCGTATAAATAATATTCAGCGACATCCCCCTTGACGCGCCACAGACATTGTTACACTTATAATAGTAAAAATATCCGATACCTGCTCCAAATCCCGCGATGGCGATAAACACAAAGGCCATGCTGGGCAGTGTTGAAAACAACAGGCCAAAGGCTTTCAGATTGACACCGCTGGCCACAAAGGGCAGCACAAACAGGAACATGGTTCCCGATGCAAACTGGCGGATGCCAAGGGCGATCTCAGGATCCACAAAATCCATTCCAGCACAGGAGATAATCCCCTCGAGGGACCAGCCCACAGAGGCCAGCACTGCGCAGGCGATTCCAAGATAGAAATTCGGATAAGCGTCCCCTGACGGCGGCGCCCAGCTGACTGTGATGGCACCGGCCACACACAGCAGAATTCCGCACCAGCCGCGGCCCGAAATTTTTTCCTTTAAAAATATCCGTGATAATACCGCTCCGATGGCAGGAAAGGTCGCGCTGATGGCTACCGGATACACTGGCCCTGCAAAGTAAACGCCGAGCGTAAAGCCCGCCATGGCAATGAGCCCTCCGAAGAGTGAGGCCAGCAGAATGAAACGGCCGGGTTTAGTTTTTACGGAGCGGACATACTCCTTTCCCTTCCCATTTTTCAGGTTCGGAATTAAAACCCATATCCCGGATGAAAAGTCCTGAAGACATCCCACGATCATGGGTATGGCGCACAGGCCCAGAACAGCGCCGCTGCTCAAAGGTTCGGTGCCCATCCCCAGTGTTTGAAACATCGGGCTGATACCATACAGAAGCCCTCCCATAAGCCCCCAGAGCAGCCCCCGTTTTGCAATGGAAAGGTTTTTTTGATATAATTTTTCCTTAACGTCCATTTTTCTCCTCCTGTTATTTTGAAAAGCGCTTTCCCAATTTGATATTATCGTGATAATATCAAATGATTGATCTAATATTATCATGATAATATTAGATTGTCAACAAAAAAGAAAATCTTTAAAAACCAGATTCCTTTCTTTTGTTAGATGCCCTCACCTCTGCAAAATCCGACGGCACATATGCCCTCACTTCTGCAAACTGTTTTCCATATTCATCATAGTATTCTTCACAGATTGTTAGCAATGCCTCATTCGAAAAAATTTCCAGAGCATTGCAGACAGCCTCGTCGCCAAAGGACACTTCCAAGGTCATCTTTTTTGTCTCAGCAAGGGACAGGATATCCTCGGTATGCCTTTTATAATAATCACGCGTCTTTTCCGTATTTTTTTGACCGGGCAGAGTGTGCCTGAAAACAATCCGGATCCGCTCAAGGGCGATCCACTCGTCGTCATCGTTAGCATAACGCTTGGACATCTCAAACGCATTGACATTCTCTCTCCCGCCAAAATCCGCCGACAAGATTTCCTCGTCAGATATGTAGGTATTCAGCACATTGGACAGGCTGTAGCTAAGATGATATATTCCGCGTTCCGCCGCTTTTACAAAATACCCTACCCGTGGTCTGGATTCAATATAATTTTCTTCAATAAGGTTTGAGAGCGCCTTACGCAAGGTTACCTTGCTGACATTATACTGGGCGCAGAGACTGTTCTCGCTTTCCAGCTTATACCCTTCTGGATAGATTCCCCGTTCAATTTTCTTTTTAAGATCGTTTTGTACTCCCTTATAAAGCTTTGCTTCCATTACCTGCTCCATTCTGCGGTGAGTTTTACATATTCTGCGTTATAAAAGGTTTCGCAATACCCCACAACGCCAAGCTCGACATCTGTTAAAAGCTGGGACACCGTCAGTATTCCGCTGCCCTCGTCGATTCCAAGCTGCTCTGCCGTTTCACTCCTGGCCCTCTGCGGTGTAATCTTTAAATCGATCTGAACCGAATAAGGCGAGATGCGGTCTGCCAGAATCTCAACAAAATCTCTGGCCTCCAGCTCCTCCTCAATCAGCGGGAAGCCGGGATAGTAAGGAATGTACTTGATGTCATAACCAATGGGCTGCTTTTTTTCATAAAGCACACGCCTAATTCTGAGCACGCGCGTGTTAGGATGAATTTTCAATAGATAAACCAGCTCCTTGGTCGATTCGATCACATCGACATCCACAATGTGTATCTGGTCAATATCTGTGGTCTTAAAGCTGACTTCGTTAAACGTCAGGGTATAGTTGCTGCCGTTTGTTTTTTTTACAAAGTGCCCCTTTCCCTGAACCAGGTAAACCAGGCCGTCGCGCACCAGCATTTCCAGTGATTTCCTGACGGTCAGGCGGCTGACATTGTAGGCTTCGCACAGAGCCGCTTCTGAGGGAATAAGGTCATTGGGCTTCAAAAGCTCCAGATTGATCTTTTCCTTTAGATCATTTGCAATTTTCTCATAAATCGGTATATCCATTATCTGTAACCATTCTCCGCCCACTCGAGGCAGTATTCCAGCCCTCTTCCTGAGTTTTTGACATAAGCGTCGGCGTAGGCCTCGGCTGTCTCCTGATCCTTCTGCATCAGTCCACCGCCGACAATGATCTTCAGCCCATCGCGCAGGCCCGCGTCATTAATCATCTTCAATGTTTTTTTGACCTCCGCTGTGGCGGTTGTCAGCAGGCCGCTGAAGCCTAAGATTTCCGGGCGGGCCTCCCTGATTTTTTCAATAAAGACCTCGGGGAGGACGTCCACCCCCAGATCAATGACGTTAAAGCCATTGACACAGGCCAGACCAATAAAAATATCCTTTCCGATATCATGCAGATCCCCATGGATGGTGCCGATCAGGATAGTTCCCCGGCTGCCGGGAGCTTCCTTTTGGTCTGCCACGCTGCGTTTGTCAAGCTTCATAACCTCTTTGAAGATAATACCGGCCATGATCAGATCGCCGATAAAGTACTCCTCTTTTTCAAACAGCTCTCCCACGTTGTCCATTCCCTGCTGAAGATATTCCGCAATATCGCCCATGGTTACCCCCGCATTGAGGGCTTTTTCCACCAGGCGCAGTGTTTTTTTTTCGTTCAGGTCCGTCACACTTTTTATGATGTTTGTTTTAATTTTTTCTCTGGAAATGTCTGTATTCATTTTAAATCACCTTTACGCCTAGTATAACTGATCGTCCTTAAAAACACAACTCTGAACGCCATTTTACCATCATGCGGCATCCCTTCAATATTTCTTTCAAAAAATAAAAAAAGCCAGACCTGCTGTCTGACATGCTTGTATCCGGATTTCAAAAGTGGTGCCCAGAGGCGGAATCGAACCACCGACACGAGGATTTTCAGTCCTCTGCTCTACCGACTGAGCTATCTGGGCTTATTTTAAAAAGAAAACTGGTGGGCCCTCAGGGACTTGAACCCTGGACCTGCCGGTTATGAGCCGGATGCTCTGACCAACTGAGCTAAAGGCCCGTATAATCGTTCAGATAAAAAAATGGTCGAGGTGAGAGGATTCGAACCTCCGGCCCCATGGTCCCAAACCATGTGCGCTACCAAACTGCGCTACACCTCGAAACAGAACTCTTATATTATATTATCTTTAACTCTTAATGTCAAGCACTTTTTAAAATTTGTTTTTTTAAGCCGTGCTGCCTGCAGCTGTCTCACTTGACGACTTGCTTATTCTAGCACAATTCTTAAGCCTTCGTCAAGCATTTTTTTAACAAAAATTTAAAATAAAAAATCCGACCCGTATCGCCGCGATACGGGTCTTAAAATATCTATAGGGATGTCTGTTTTAAATCCAGCAGCTTATGCGCCACAAGCCATCGTTCGGTTTTATTGATGGCCGTCTTGAGCAGCAGCATAATGGGATAAATAAGGAACAGCATGGGCAGCAATACCAGCACCACCTGCCAGTTGGTCGGGTAGAACGGTATTACTACAAAGAAAGTCGGGAAGAACAGCACAGCGCCCACATAGGCGATGGTCATTGCCCAAAACAGGATGGTCCGCTGGACATTGAGGGGCTGGCAGACACCGTAAAGGATAATGAGCCCGGTGACGCCAGTCAGCAGGCAGGCCATGGTGGACAGTTCGCTGACGCTGAAATCCAGTATATTCCCGATAATCATAACCACGACAATATTCACCACGATGGTCAGCGCACCCGGCAGAGCCTTTCTGAGTACAGTCTCCAGAAAATTGCCGGAGAGCCGGTTTTTATTGGGCTCAAGGGCCAGGAAGAAGGACGGGACCCCTATGGTTACTGTGCTGATAAGGGTGAGCTGGATGGGAATAAAAGGATAAGCCTCACTGGCCACAATCACAACGATGGCCAGCAGGAAGGAGTAAATGGTCTTAACCAGGAACAATGATGCCGCGCGGCTGATATTGTTGATGACACGCCGGCCTTCCATGAGTACCTTGGTCAGGCTGGAGAAATTGGAATCCAGCAAAACCAGCTGTGATACCTGGCGGGCAGCGTCGCTCCCCGCGGCCATGGCAATGCTGCAATCCGCATCGCGCAGGGCCAGCACATCATTGACACCGTCACCGGTCATGGCCACTGTATGCCCCGCGGCCTTTAACGCATTGACAAGCACACGCTTCTGACCAGGGGTAACGCGCCCGAAAACCGTATACTTGAGGGCGGCCTCCGCCACCGCCTCATCCGTCTCGAGGGTGGTGGCATCCACACAGTTCTTGGCGTCCATCAGGCCAGCCCGGCAGGCGACCTCCGACACGGTGAGGGGGTTATCCCCAGAGATTACCTTGATGGCAACACCCTGTCCCGCAAAATATTCCAGAGTTTTTTTGGCTTCCTTCCGGATTTTGTCTCCGAGCAGCAGAAAAGCGATGACCTGCACATTATCGGGCAGGCCGCTGTCACCTGTAAAAGGGCTTTCGGAATGGACGAGCACCAGCACACGGTTTCCCTCCGCGGCATAGCCCTCAACCTTGTCGCGATAGGCATTGTAACCATCTTTCAGTACAAATTCCGGGGCGCCGATAACGTAGGTGCCCTGCCCCTCAAAGCTGACGCCGCTCCACTTGCGGGCTGAGGAAAAGGGGACGGTTTTCACAGCCCGCCATTTGGGGGCTTCGCCGTTAAAGCTGTCCTTCAGGGCCTGAAAGGTAGAGTTATCGTCGGTCAGAGTGGCCACCATGGCGCGCAGGGCCTTGGCCGGGTCTTTAGCGTTATTGACCAGGTCGATGGATTTAACTTCCATGCTCCCCTCGGTGATGGTGCCGGTTTTATCCAGACAGAGCACATCGACACGGGCCAGAGTCTCGATGCAGTACAACTCCTGAACTAAGGTCTTGTAATGCCCGAGGCGGATAACGCCCACTGCCAGGGCCACACTTGTCAGAAGCACAAGCCCCTCGGGAATCATACCGATCAGGGCGGCCACAGTGGTGACAATGGCATGATTAATGCCCAAGTTCAGGCCGAAAATCTGCCGCAGCAGAAGCAGCACACCGATGGGTACAATGGTGATACCGATAACTTTCATGATCAGATTTAGCGCACGCATGATTTCTGAATTGGGCTTGCGCATCTGTTTGGCCTGGGCGGCGATTTTGGTGGCATAGTTATCTTCGCCCACCTTATCCACCTGCACATAGGCCTGCCCGGCCACCACAAAGCTGCCGGACAGAAGGGTATCGCCCGCCTTTTTGACAATGGCGTCGGATTCGCCTGTCAGCAGGGATTCATTGACCTCAATTTCACCGCTCAGCACTGTAGAATCCGATGGAATCTGTTTTCCGGAGCTCAGGATAAGAATATCCCCGAGGACAATCTCCTCCACTGTGATCTCCTTCTCCTTCCCCTCCCGCAGTACCCGGACATGGGGCTGAGAAATGAGCGAGAGCTTGTCAATCGTACGTTTAGCCTTGACCTCCTGGATAATACCGATGACGGTATTGATGATCACAATATTGATAAACAGCGCATTTTTATAGGACCCAACCGCAATTACAAGAACCGCCAGCACAATATTGAGTAAATTAAAAAGGGTCAGCGTATTGTCCTTTACGATCTGGCCCACGGTTTTTGTCTGGGATTCAGGCTGCTGATTATTGAGACCCTTTTCTCGAAGCTCAGCTACCTGCTGTTCGGTGAGACCGGTAGCTGACGATGGGTTAAAGGCGTTCATTTCCATTGCGAACCTCTCTTGTTTTGTATTAAGTTAATAGTAACACCCTTTTCTTAAAAGAAAGACAGTTTATAGAGCGCCAGTGCAAATAAAAAACCGCTGAGCCTGTCTCGCAGGCTGAGCGGTATTTTATTATTGTAATTTTTCCCGGACGATCTGATTAACCAATTTTCCGTCGGCCAGTCCTTTGACCTTCGGCATTAACGCACCCATAATTTTGCCCATGTCCTTTGCACTTTCAGCTCCGGTTTCTTTGATGGTTTCGTCAACAATCGCTTCAATTTCTTCTTGAGTTAATTGTTTAGGAAGGTAAGCTTCGATGACTCGCATCTCTGCTTCTGTTTGCGCGATTAGATCATCTCGTTCGGCTTTTTTAAATTCGTCTAAGGCATCCCGACGCTGTTTCATTTGCTTGGCGATGATTTCCTGAATCTCAGCATCGCCCAGCTCAACTTTATTGTCCTTTTCGACCTGAAGAATAGCGGCACGAATCATCGTTACCGTTGATTTTTTAACCGTATCCTTGGCCTTCATGGAAGCCTTTAAGTCAGCTAGCAGTTGTTCCTTTAATGCCAACTAATGCCACATCCTATCTTTTTTTCATTTTTCTTTTTCTGGCAGCTTCTGATTTTCTTTTTCTTTTTACACTTGGTTTTTCATAGTGTTCTCTTTTGCGAATCTCAGACATAACACCTGCCATTGCAGTTTTTCTTTTGAATCTGCGTAATGCGCTTTCAAGTGTTTCATTTTCTTTGATTTTTACTTCAGACATTCTTAACCCCCCCCTCTAATCCATAACTTTATTTACGGAACTTTTTTTGACATGGTATGAGCTAACTTATATTATATTTAAAAACTTTTTAATTGTCAATCCAAAAGTGGGGATTAATCGGGGTTTTTTGTATCTATTTTTTCATAAGAAAAAGCCAGGCTGTCCTGTGGCAGTAAAAAACTTTATAAAAGCCTTTCGATGTCCTTTTCAAGCGCTGCAGGCTCTACCATCGATTCGTACCTGGCAACCACATTGCCGTCTCGGTCGACGAGAAACTTGGTAAAGTTCCACTTAATATCACTCTTCTGCGCGTAATCCGGATCGTCCTTGGACAGGCGTTCGTCAAAGGCCTTGCCCTTTTCGGTGTTTAGGTCAAACCCTCTGAAGCCCTGCTGTTCCTTAAGAAAAACGAAAAGCGGCTCGGCGTTGTCGCCGTTTACCTCGATCTTTGCCATCATCGGGAAGGATACGCCGTAGGTAAGGCGGCAGAAGTTTTCGATCTCTTCATTACTGCCCGGATCCTGGTTGCCGAACTGAGTGCAGGGGAAGCCCAGGATCATAAGTCCCTGGTCCTTATACTTTTCATAAAGGGCTTCGAGACCGTCAAACTGCGGGGTAAAGCCACATTTGCTGGCGGTATTGACCACTAACAGCACCTTGCCCTCGTAATCCTTGAGTTCCTGCTTTCCGCCATCCATTTTTTCAACACTAAAGTCATATATATTTTTCATAAAAAATCACTCCTTTTTATCTGAATATTTCTTATTTACTGTTTATATACCCAAATGCGGGCATAAAAAAAGAGCCTGTCCCAAAAACAAGCTCTGTTAAGTGATTTCTGTTATTCATATTCACCCTCTGTGGCGGCCTAAGAGAAAGACCGCAAGGCCAAGCAGATGAGGGAGCTTATTACAGATCCGCGCAGGACTGCACCGCAGCAATACGGGCTTTGTTGACAGCCGTATTAACCTTAACCTGGCGGCCACTGCATGCTTCTGCCGCCCAGCAGATGGTAATGCAGATGCGGCACGGTCTGTCCGCCGTCTGCACCGCAGTTATTCACCAGTCTGAAACCGCTGTCCGCGATTCCCAGTTTGAGCACCAAACGGTTGGCGACGGTATGGATGTGGCTAATGATGTCATCCCCCGCCGGAACGGATAAAATGGATTCGTAATGTTCCTTGGGAATGATGACCACATGCACTGGCGCCTGGGGGTCGATGTCGTTAAAGGCAAGGACCTGATCATCTTCATACACAACCGTCGATGGGATTTCGCCGTTTATGATTTTACAAAAGATACAATCTTCAGACATAATCTTTCTCCCTTCTAATTCAGGAGCCCCGTCATATGGAACTCTGACTCTTTATATAATAACTCAGTTTCAATAATTTTGCCATTAATTTTTTCGATTGTTTTAAGAACCACAGGAATATAGTTGTCGGTGTGGCCCTCATAGACCCCTTCCCCTTTTGTGCGCTCATAGAGCACAGGAGCGGTTCTGCCCGCGTTGGCCGCGAGGAAGTCCTGCTCGCAGGCCCTGGCCCTCTGGGTCAGGCGGTGGCTTCTCTCAGTCTTGATATCCTCTGGCACCTGGCCGGGGAAGGCCTCAGCCTTTGTGCCTTTGCGCCTTGAGTATTTAAAGACATGCACCTGGTAAAAATGAATCTGCTCTACAAAGGCGAGGGTCCTCTCAAATTCCTCCTCCGTTTCACCGGGGAAACCAACCATAATATCGGTGGTGATGGCCGGATAATCGAAGGCGCGGCGTACCCGCTCTACAATCTGCGCGTACTGGGCGGTGGTGTATTTTCGGCCCATACGGCTTAAAACCGTATCACAGCCGCTCTGCAGCGACAGGTGGAAATGGGGGCAGAAGGCCTTAATCTCAGCCAGCCCCCTCACAAAGTCTTCGGTGAGCAGCAGGGGTTCGAGGGAACCGAGGCGGATACGTTTCACCCCGTCAATCTCACTGACGGCGCGGATCAGGCTCAGAAGGTCCACACCGTCCTCCAGGTCCACACCGTAGGAGGCAATGTGGATACCGGTGAGCACGATCTCCGCGTAGCCGCGCGCCACTACCCGCTTCACCTCATTCAGAACAGCGTCCACCGGACGGCTGCGAACCGGTCCCCTGGCAAATGGGACAATGCAGTAGGTGCAGAACTGGTTACAGCCCTCCTGAACCTTTAAAAAGGCCCGGGTCTTTCCTTTAGTTTCAGTGATGTTCAAATCCTCATAGTGGCGCTCCCGCATAATATCGGAAACAAAATTGTTCTGTGTCTTATCCTTTCGGTAGGCCTCAATGTCGTCCACGATATCGGCCCGGTTTTTGGTACCGATGATCAGGTCCACCTCCTCGATGGCCTGGACCTCGTCGGGGGCTACCTGCACATAGCAGCCCACCGCAACGATCACCGCGTCCGGGTTCATGCGCCTGGCCTTGCGCATCATATTGCGGGACTTCCGGTCACCCAGATGGGTGACGGTGCAGGTGTTGACCACATACACGTCAGCATACTCGGCGAACCCGACAATGCGGTAGCCCGCCTTTTCAAAAATTTCCATCATGGCCTCAGTGTCGTAGGAATTCACCTTACAGCCAAGGGTATGGAAAGCGACAGTCTTGTTGTTCATCTATGTTAAAGCTCCAGTCGTTATTCTAACTTGTGATTTTCAGTCTTCGTAAAAAAAGTTCAGCTGCGCCAGAAGCACCACGCCCGCGGTCTCGGTGCGCAGTATCCGGCGTCCAAGGCTCACGGAATAACCGCCGGCCTCCTCGATCATGGCAACCTCTTCGGGGGCAAAGCCGCCCTCAGGGCCGACGATGACCGCGATTCTTTCCGGATCAAACTCCAGTGAGGAGATCACGCTCTTCAGGCTGTTTTCTTCCTCGCCCTCGTAAGCGATGAGCACCAGGTCATAATTATCCAGCGTGTCCGCCACCGCGGACAGGGTGGTTGCCTCCGCCACATGGGGGACGACGCCGCGTTTGGACTGCTTGGCGGCCTCGTAGGCAACGCGCTGCCAGCGGCGGGTCTTTTTTTCTTCCTTATCACCCAGCTTTACCACGGTGCGCACCGAAGTAAAGGGTACGATGGAGGCTGCCCCGGCCTCAACACATTTTTGAATGACAGACTCCATCTTCTGCCCCTTGGGCACGCCCTGAAACAGGGTTACCCGCAGGCCGTCCGTCTCGCCGCGGGATGGGCGGCTTTCCAGAATACGCCCGGTAAGGCTGTCTTTTCCCACAGTCTCCACCGTCACGATATGGTCAGTGCCGCGGCCGTCGCAGACCTCGATGGCCTCATCGTCTCTCAGGCGCAGCACCCTGGTAATATGCTTGAAATCCTCCCCATCAATGGTGACCTGCCCGTCTTCGATCTGCCCCGGGGATACAAAAAAACGATGCATACCGCAAAACTCCTTTATGCCTTAATCCGGGCGACAACACTGTTCCACTCGCCCATCTGCTCAATGTTCAAAATCTCGAAGTCCTCGTCGTTCAGGGTCTTTAAAACCGCTTCCAGTCGGTCGCCTATAATGCCGGAGGAGATAAACACACCCGCTTCCTTTAAATAGGGCTTAATGATCTGGGCCAGCTCAATAATAGCCTCTGCCAGGATGTTCGCCACAATGATCTCTGCCTTTTCGTCCTCTGCGATGACGTCCAGAAGATTGCCCTCGCGGATTTCAATTTTATCTTCCATATTATTAAGCGCGATATTTTCCCTGGCCACCTTAACCGCCACGGGGTCAAAATCCACGCCAATAACGTGCTTACAGCCCAGTTCTCCGGCGATGATTGAGAGAATGCCTGTACCGCAGCCGATGTCAAGCACCATATCGTCAGGCTTGATGTATTCCTCAAGCTTGGTCACACAGAGCTGGGTAGTCTCATGGGTGCCAGTGCCGAAGGCCATGCCCGGATCCATGTTGACGACGATCTCGTCCGCCTCGGGCGTATAGTCCTCCCAGGTGGGCTTAATGATAATGCTCTTGCCGACACGGGTGGGCTTGTAATATTTCTTCCATGAGTTGGCCCAGTCGTCCTCCTCCACCTCGGTGATGGACAGCTCACACTCACCAGGATTCAGACCGCAGGCAGGCAGTCTTTTAATGCCGGTCAGCAGCTGGTGGATGCATTCGTCACAGTCCAGCTTTTCATTGAAGTAGCCGCGCACAATGGACACATCCGGGTCCATGTTCAGGATACGCTCATCAATGTAGTTGATGGTGGGGTCTTCCTGGATCATCATCAGGTTTTCACCAGATTCGATGACAACACCCTTAGCGCCGACCTCATAAAACAGGTTGACGATTGCCTCCTCTGCTTCCAGCGTCGTCGTGATTTGAACTTCTAACCAAGTCATGTATTACCTCCCAAGTCCTTATTTATCTAAGAATTATTATAATATGCTTCCTCCAAAGAATCTACCATAAGATTTTATTTTAACCGAATTTCCTTTAGAATGGAAGTAAAAATTTAAGAATATGGCGCAAAAGGCCCTCCCGGCTGTTCAATAAAACCCGCACTATTTTGCCCGTTGTAAGTAAAATATCGTTTCAACCTGTAACGGTATTCAGATTAATGCTATAATAAGATTACTATTTATACCCAACAGAAGGAGAGATCGACCATGTCAGAAGAGAAAAAAACACCCCGATCGATACAGGAATACGTTCCTGGCAAACAGGTCACTTTAGCGCATATTATCGCCAAACCAAAAAGCGATGTCTATATTAAATTAGGGCTCGATGACGAAAACTGCGACGCCATCGGCATTTTAACCATTACCCCCAGCGAGGCTGCCATTATCTCGGCCGACGCTGGCACCAAGGCTGCTCCGGTAGAGATCGGCTTCCTTGACCGTTTCAGCGGTTCCCTTGTCATCACAGGGCGTGTCAGTGATGTCAAAGCCGCCGTACAGGAAATTTTAAACACCCTGCATTCCGTTTTGGGCTTCGATATTCCCAAAATCACCTATTCTTAAAAAATGGCGAGTAACCGAAACCGTGTGGCGCTGGTCGGCAAAATCGGCTGCGGCAAAACAACCCTGATGCAGCGCCTTACCCAGCAGGAAATCCACTACGCCAAAACCCAGCAGGTCACCTATACCGAGGATTTTATTGATACACCCGGTGAATTTATTGAGATGCCCTTCTTTTGCAGACAGGCCATCAATGTGTCCTGCGACGCCGGGCTGGTCATTGTGGTAATCTCCAGCGTCGACACCCAGAATACCATTCCGCCCAATTTTGTTTTTACTTTTAACATTCCGGCCATCGGCGTCATCACCAAGATTGACCGTGAGGACGCTGATATGAAAAGAAGCTACCGCTTTATGGACTTTGCCGGTGTGAACAAGAAGAAAATCTATGAGGTCAGCGCCATTACCGGCGAGGGCATTGAGGCGCTTGAGGAAGCCATTCACAGCTATATGGACAAGCACCGGAGTAAAAAATAAAACAGAAAAACATCTTTCAAAGGGTATCGTGGCGGTACCCTTTGATTCGATTACCTCTATAAAAGGAAGTGATGATATGTCCCAGGAAGCAATCCCCTACTGGACCGACGACTATCTGACCGAGGATCAGGTAGCCGCCTATCTGAAAGATAAAGACCTTTATCCGCAGGATGCCGAGCTCGTGGTGGAGGATCTCCACGCTATCAAGGAAAGCATTGACGGATATGTAAACCTTATATACCATATTTATGACCAAAACGGCAAATCCATGGTGCTCAAGCAGATTGTGGGCGAGCCCAGGAGCAAGATGGACGAAGCCGCCGGCAGCAAAAACAGCAAATACATGCATGACTGGAGTCTGGATATCGGGCGGCTCCGCTCCGAAATCTCAGTTCTGATTTTCTGGGATTCGGTGTACCCGGGCATCTGCCCCAAAATCTACCTTTTCGACGAGCCCCGCGGCATCATCGTCATGGAAGACCTGACCGACCACAGCCTGCTGCGCTATGAGCACTGCCGTATGAAGGAGCACCCCGAATTTCCGGAAAAGATCGGCCGCTTTATGGCCCGGAACCTTTTCTACTCCTCAGACCTGCACCTGACCCGCTACAAAAAACAGGAGCTCGAAAAGTTTTTTGAGAATCCGGAATACACTGCTCTCGATTTCTTTTTGTTTGCCGACTGCACTATCGTATCCGACAACCGGTACATGCCCGAGGCCACCTGGCCCCTGCGCAAGGCCATCATCGAAAACGAAAAGATTCAGGGCATGATACGCCAGATGCGCCACCAGTTCCTGACCGACAAAGAGTGTCTGATCCACACCGATCTGCACGCCTCCAATATTATGATTAACGACCAAAGCATGAAGATCATCGATACTGAGTTCGCGGGCTTCGGGCCAATCGCTCAAGACTGGGGACGGCTCATTGCCAGTTTCTGTCTCAATTTCTTCTCCTGGTACGGCGACCATGACCATACCGAGGGCGAGAAGGCTGTTTTCAGGGCTTACCTGCTGGATGCCATCAACACCATGTACCAGTGCTTTGAGGAAGAATTCCGGGCATTGTGCAGCAAAAACCGGAGCGACAGCTACCGTCTCCGCAGCCTGGACGTGGACGCCTACCTGCTGTCCCATTTTCAGGATACGCTGCTGTACACCGCACTCAACGCCGCCTCCCGCATCGGCGACCGCGGCATTTGCTACGATCTCGAGCGGCTGAAAACACCAGACCGCATCTACCCTGAGCAGCTGGTGCTGCTCATGACCATTGAGCTGTTTTTAAACCGCGGCGCTTACAGAAAAATCACCGACCTGACCGACTACCTGCGGGGAATGGCAGGAAAGCACCCGGCCGAAGCCTTTAAGGAGGCATAACCATGGAACCTCTGAACCGAGACACCATCAAGGATTATCTGATCCAGAAAAAAATCTTTCCTGAAAACGCGCTTCTCAACGTTATCGACCTCCATGAGGAGATCCAGAATATTGAAGGCTATGTCAACCTGATCTTTGCGGTCAGGGACCTGAACAGCAACTGCTCCGTTGTGGTCAAGCAGCTGCTGCCCTACATCCGCGCCTTTAAGGAGGCCGACGGCGGCGACCACCCGGTGCTCATGGAACGCCTGCGCACCGAGATCGCAGTGCTCACCTTTATGGGAACCCTCTACGAGGATATCGCCCCGGACATCTACCTTTTTGACGAGGCCGCAGGTGTCATTGTCATGGAAGACCTCATGGATCTTGAGCTGCTGCGCTTCGAGCTGACCGCGGGTGTCACCTACCCCGATGTTGGCAAAAAAATGGGTATTTTTCTGGCCCTGCTGTTCTTCCACACCTCCGACCTTTTGATGACCGGCCGCAAGCTTGAGGGTGTGAAGCACTTTTTTTACAACGATGAATCCAAACGGCTGTATGATATCCTGTTTGTGAACAATGTCCTGCTCAGCGCCGAAAAGCCTCTGGAGCCCGAGGCCGAGGACACCCGGAAGCGTATCCTGTCCAATGAAAAAATTCAGGCGCGCGTCCGGGCTCTGGGTTATAAATACCTGAATAATGACGAATGTCTGATCCACAACGATCTCCACAGCTCCAACATCATGGTAGGGCCAGACAAAGTCAAGATTATTGACACAGAATTTTCCGGCTATGGGCCAAAGGCCATTGACATCGGCCGCCTGACCGGCAGCATGATCATCAACTATGTGTCCTGGCTGGGCTATAAGGCCGTATCTGAGGACAAGCGCCTGGCCATGCAGGCCTATGATCTGGATTTTATATCGGACATGTACCAGAGCTTTAACCGTACCATGGCAAAGCTCTGGTCTGAAAACCGCGAGGTCAGCTACCGGCTGAAGGTTCTGAGCTGTCAGGATGTCTGCGACAGCATCTTTCAGGATGCCCTGCAGTACGCGGTTATCAGCCTGATTACCCGCATCTCCTCTGATATGGCCCTGACCTGTGATCTCAAGCGTATTGAAAAGCGCGAACTCGGCTTTATCCAGAAGCGCTCCCTTGAGATCGCGGAGTACACGCTGCTCATGACCGATACCTTCCACAGCATCGACGAATTCAACACGTTCCTGCGCTGCTGCGCAGGCATCGAACAGCAATAAAAAAGCAACCCGTATCGCAGCGATACGGGTTGCTTTTTTATAAATCATTCATTATTCGCCGGGCGCCTACTCTCCTGTCGCAGCCTGATAGGCTTCGCTCCCAATATCGCCCCAGTCTTTTTTGCCCGAGGCGATGACCTCCCCGGTATCCCGGACCACAGCGTACATATCGAGGATGGATGTGTCCACCGCGTGGCGCTCCTCCCCTCTCTGCTCGTAGGTAACCTGCTCAAGAACCGCCAGGTCGCAGGCGTCGTTCTGAGACTTCCGATCATAGACCAGCATCAGGCGCACCAGGCGTCCCTCGTCATCAGTGGATTCCCTGAGGATGAGCTGCTCATTTCCCTTGGCGTCTTCAGTCCAGCTACGGCTCATGCCCTCCTGGCCTTCAAATTCTGCGTGATAAATTTGATCCAACACATCACTGTGGGTGAATGATCCTGCGCTGGGCGCTGGCGCTTCTGCCTGGCAGCCGGCGAATAAAAACAGAGCCGCAGCGGCGGCTGTGGCAGCCATAAGCCCTCGGATTAAAATCTTATTTTTCATTTTTTGCTCCTCGATCTTTGTCGAATACTTTATCACAATTTCCTTTATGCTGCCTTTTTACACCTCTACATGAATATAGCCGCTGGCGTAATAGGGCAGGACGTTCATACCCAGCTCTTTGGCAGTCTGGGCCAGATCGCCCACAGCCACACCTGGGCAGTACAGGTCCGCGGCGTCGCCCCGCTTGTGAAAGGACCATGCCACACCACCTACCTCCGTGTTTCGGCCCTCACACCGTACGCCGGAGGTGATGATGACAGGACGCCCGCAGTACTGGCGCAGGACTTCGATTCTGTCGAGCAGCGCAGGGTTCATCCGGGCCGGCCAACCGTCACAGAGGCCGGCACAATCACATCGGTATTCTGCCATCTCGAAATGGGCGCTGGCCATTTCCGGCGCTGGCGCCTCCGGTAGAGATTCGGCGCCAGGGCTTCCATGCTCCTGCGCTGGAGACTCAGGCTCTTGCGCAGTCTGCTGTGGGCCCGGCTGGGCGATTTCTGACTGCGGCGGCAAAACACTTTCTCCCGGCATCACGCCGAAGATAAATACCAGGCCGGCGCTCCCGGCGGCCAAAAAAATCCAGAGGGCAGTCTTTTTATATTTCATTCTCTCTCCTTTTATCTCAATCAAAAACGGGCAGGCTGTCTCCTGCCTGCCCGTCAAAATACCTGGGGTTCCCTTTGCTATTCTGTCTCCAGAGGGACATCGGTTTTTGTGGTTTCGATCTTGACGGCGTTTGTGGCCTTGACCAAAGCAAAGCCTTCGGGCTCAAAAACGCCCTCGTCCAAAATGCCCTGAGCGCCTGTCTTGATCTGCTCGTCGGTGATGCCTTCCAGGTAATCCGGAACGCTCACACTGTAGCTTTTGCCGTCGCTGCGTTCAAAATACAATACCAAATCCTTACTTGTTTCTGCTGACATCTGTTTCTTCCTCTCTTTCCTGAATTAAATGCTTAAGCGTTTTCTACCAGATCATCGGTGGTAACCCGCATACAGCCCTCCCCGATGGGTTCCTGTAATCCCTTGATATGCTTGTAGGTCGCGTAGAGCGCCTCATCCGTGGCGGCGGGTTTGACGTCGCCATAGGTTTTTGTCTTCTTCACGATCTTTCCCTTTTGCTCTCCATAATTGGAGACCACCTTCAGCGCCACTGCTTTTGTGTACTTTACAACTGCCATTTGCTAACCTCACTTTCTGTCCCGCTTTTGGGGTACGCTTATATATCCGGAAAAAGAGTCGTGGGTCACATACGTTTCAAAATATTTTTTCGTCCTCCATTATCGCCTTAAGCCGCCGCAGCCCCCGGTGTATCCGCATTTTAACCGCTGACGTGCTGAGCTGGCATTCCACCGCGATGTCCTTCTGGCTCTGGCCTTCCAGGTAATAGGCTATGATAGCTCTGCGCTGGCCGCCAGGCAATTGCCCCAGGGCCCACGCTAGCTTTTCCAGACGCCTTTTTCTTTCGCGCTCCTCATGGTAGGCCTGGATAGGCTGTATGGGGTCAGGCACCAGCTGCCCCAAAGAGCTTCCATCCTCCGCGGCCGGGGAATCCAACGATACCGCCGGGCTTACTGACCGGTCAAAGCGGCCCTCACGCCGTTTTCTGAAATAAAAATCAAGACAGCTCCGGATATAGCCTGGGAAAAGGTGGTTGATCTCCGGGTCATAGCGCCGCACTGCTTCCAAAAACGCGGCTGTTCCGTCCTGATAAGCGTCCTCAAAACTCCCCTCTTCCAAACAACTGCCAGCCATTTTCAGAATAAGGGGCCGGAAGCTCTGGAGCAGCAGCTCCGCGGCCCGTTTGTCTCCCTTTTGAGCCTCTGCGGCCCAGGTGTTAATCAGCTCGTAATTTTGGTCCTCCAATCACAACTCCTTTCTCAATCCTCACGGACGCCGCGCAAAGTAAGCACCAGCTCGGGATGATGATACTGGACTGCCTCACAGTATTCATTAAACTGATCCTCTGCCTCCTCCTCGTCTCTTGCCCAGAGCTCCAGCTCCAAGTCGCAGTCCGCCCGGACGGTGTAAGGGCGTTTTCGCCGCAGGATTGCCCTGCCGCTGCCTAAACGGTTCATATCAAACCTCCTTTCTTTTCTCTCAGAGCCCACTCTGCGTTAAAGCGGGCCACGTCGTTATCAGGGTATTCTGCCCGGACAGCGGCCTTCTCCGCATCGGTCAGCGGGGGCAGAAGATTGAAGCCCATGATGTTGTCTCCGCCGCCCTGAGTAGAACCATATAGAGAAGACGCTTTATGATTTATAGTATTTATGAATGGTGCAGTCTCTGGTGCGTCATCGGTGCGGGTCTGCGTCCACACCATGGTGCGGGCTCCACTCTTTTCAGCAGTCACCCATATCTGGGCAAGTCCCGGATCAAAGGGGATCAGGCGGTAATCTCCTGCCTCCTGCCCAGCGTGCGGGGTATAGTCGATGCGGCCGCGCTTAACCAGGTGTCTGCGCTGGTGATTGATTTTGAAACGGTCCTTGAGGCCAAGGGCCTGTCCTACCACCGAGTTGGCCGCCCGGAAGGTTACAGGCCAGTACCAGCGGCCGTCCTCTGCCAGAATGGCAGCCTTGTTGTTATAGTACATGAGCAGATGCCAGTAAGCCTGAAGGAGCGGGGTGAGCGGATGCTCCGCCATCCACCTGTAAAAAGCCAGAAGCTCGGTCAGGTAGTTCATCGTCCGCTCTCCCCGGCATCCGGACAAAGCCGCTCCGCGAAATAGCGCTGTCCCTTCGGGGTCACCATGGGCTTCTGGTAAAGATGCCAGCGCCCGTATTTGTCTCGGACACTGTTTTCCCGCAGGACGAGCACGCCCAGATTCACAGCCTTCTGGGTTGGCTGGTT
Organism: Eubacterium sp. AM05-23; assembly: GCF_003477535.1. Lineage (NCBI taxonomy): Bacteria > Bacillati > Bacillota > Clostridia > Eubacteriales > Eubacteriaceae > Eubacterium > Eubacterium sp. AM05-23. The sequence continues at coordinate 208,055 of NZ_QUDF01000007.1, read as the reverse complement.
CCAGAAGCAGGCGCGGCGGCACAGGTAGCCCTGCTCCCTCAGCCAGGCGTACAGGCGGTTCTGCCCCATGCTCTTTTTGTTTTCCCTAAAAACGAGCTTGGCCATGGCTCCCACGCTGATACAGTCCCCGGCCACCTGGATGGTCTGGCCAAACAGGGCGTCGGGCAGGATTCTCTGGTAATCGGCCTGGGCTGTTTTCAGCTGATGTTCCATGACGTCGCAGCGGCGGAACATACGCTCAAGGTTCCCGCACAGAATTTCGATACACCGGGGATCCTTTTTCAGGTTCTCCAGCTGCCCGGGGTCGATGTAGGCACCGTAGTGGAGGATGGCGGGCAGGATCACGCTGGTCACATAGTGGCGGAAACGGCGGGCTTTATCCTGACGGCTTGCCAGAATGAGGGCAAAAAGGCCGCTCTCGTTAATGACCAGGGTTCTGCGTCGACGTCCGTATTTATCGAGAACCTCCTGGAACAGCACATCCTCGGGCTCCACATGGCGCTTGACGGCCTGGCGGTGGTTCTGGTAGTCCATGGCTTCACAGACGTCCTTCGCCACAAAATAGACGGTGGGTGAAGACTCCAATTCGCCTCCCGGGCGGACAAGGGTACGCACGCTCGCAAACTCTTCACTCTCAAAGACCTTCTGTATCAGGCAGCTTTCGGCGGTTTGATTTTTGTTTGTGTTCTGCATTGTAAAGTTCCTTTCGGAACACCGGTGTTCATTTGTTTTTTAAGCTTGACCCTATGATACCGCATTCGAAAAATTCCTGCTTTTTGCAAAACAGCCAGACAATGCCAAAAACAGGCTTTTTTAAGTAAAATAAACTTCCAAAAAGCTAAAAAAGCCCCTGAATGAAAAATTTTGAGCTTAATTTAATCTTTTTCAGAATCGCGGACAAATGCGGCAGGGATTTGAAAGCATCAAAAAAACGCCTCTGGGGCGTCATTGCTTCCGGGTATGAATTATCGGCCGAACAGGGATGCCACCCCTGTGGCACTAGTATGGTTAATCTTGCCCCGGAAATGGGGGGCACCTCACTGTTTCTTTTTTCTTTTACTACAGCACCATCGCCTTTTCTCAAGGGGCTTAGAATTTTTTAAAAAACCAGTTTATATCTCCTGGAGCATAGCAAAGAACCCCGCACCACCCAACCCATATCGCTACGATACGGGTTGGGTTTTATAGCTTCTTCTCTATATCTCCTCCGGTGCCGGGACAGGGACAGTCATACTGGCTTCGGGCAATTCTTCGGGGGCAAACAGCTTATCCACATCCACAGTACGCTTGTCAACTGCTGTGCACAGGCCCATGGTGGCCAGGGTGGCGGGCAGGCACAGGTAAATCATATCTGGTACAATGTGTACTGCCGGAAACAACAGCCACAACACCATAATGAACAGGTTCACTACCACAGTGGCTGTGCAGGTACTCTTTCTCAAGAGCCTCGGACAGTAGATGGCCGACAGGAGAATAAAGCAGTACGGCGTATAGACCACGATAAGCTGCATCATAAAGCCCAAAATAGAGCGGATATTCAACGCCGCAAAGGCCCCCAGCACGCCAAAGACCACAATGATGGCCTTGGACATCAGCAGCTGTGTGCGGTCGCCCATATTTGGCCTGATCTGGCGTACAATAATGTCTTTAGTCGCCACGGTCGCCAGCCCCATCATGCAGGAGGTAGCTGTGGAAACATCAGCAGCCCAGAGGCCGGCAAGGGTAAATCCCGCGACCCAGGGGTTCAGGTTAGACATGAGCATGGGAAAGGCAAGGCTTGCGCTTTCCAGCTCCGGGAGTGTAGCCGCAGCCATGATCCCGATAAAGGCGCACAGGAAACCAATAGGGACGATCAGGACAGCTGCGATGATGGTTCCATACCTGGCGGCCTTTTCACTTCTGCCTGCTGCCGTGGCCTGGATCAGGCCCTGGTTAGGCGGGGACTGGATAACCATCGAAACAACCCATCCCACGATAATCACCGGGCCGACGCCCTCAAACATGCTGAACCACTGGCCGCCCTGGGGCAGGCTCAGGGTAATATGCTCCCAGCCGCCGCCATTGTTCAGGGCCGCAATAAAGCCTGCGATCACTCCCAGATAAATCATGGCCACATTGATAACATTGGTCAGCGTTGCACCCATATAGCCCCCAAACAGGGCAATGGCTGTAAATACCAGGGCCGAGATGATGACCCCGTTCGTCATATTAAAGTACTGGGGCAGCAGCGCCGTCAGAATCGCGCCGCCTGCGATGGCCTGCAGGGCGTTGATGCCAAAAGCTACCACCACCTGAATGACGCTGGATACAATACCGTCAAAGCGGTTGAACAGGCGGATGAATATCTGACTGGTGGTGCTGACGCCAGTGCGGCGCAGCTTTTTACACATGAGAAAGGCAAAAGCCAGAATTCCAATGGTCCAGGCAATATTGTACCAGACGGCTGAAAGGCCATTGGTATAAGCGCTCTCGGCGATACCGATGGTACCGGTGCCGCCGATGGCGGTACCGGCCACCATGGCAGCCACCAAAAGGGTGGGCAGGCGGTTGCCTGCCAGCAGAAAGCTGCTGGAACCACCCCTGGCCGACGACAATCTGCCGGACAGCAGGGAAATTCCAATCAGCAGGGCCATATAAACGATAATGATCGCAAAGGAAATATTCATCATGCCCTCCTCTATGCATATGAGCCGTATAAATCACTTCTATTGAAGCTGCGGTGCGTCCGATTTCTTCTTGCTGGCGGCAAAAATAAAAATGGCTGAGATAATACTGCCGGCGATCAGACAGACGGCCGCAATCTGCCAGTCGGCCCGGGCCGAGGTCATTCCGAAAATCCCGCGGATAAACTTCAGGATATAGGGTGACAGGAACTGGCCGATACCTGTGCCGCAGGTATAAACCGAAATGGCCAGGGCCGCGTATTTGGGACTGGCTGCCGATCCGGCAACCGCCATGGTAACAGCTGGGTTAAAGGTTCCGAAGCCAATGCCGAAGATCACCGCGGCCACCAGCATTACCGGGTAGCTGGGCGCCATGATCAGAATCACAAAGGCGATGCCCACACACAGTGCGCCAAAGGATGCGGCATACTGCTTCAGGAATTTGGACATGGAACCATAAAGCATTCCGATGACAAAGGAGCCTGCTGTAAAGGTGCTGAGCACAAAGGAGGCCTGCCCGGCGTCACCGAGTTTGTCCGCGCTCATGACCATAGCCACATTGGTCATAAAGCTGAACTGCATAATATTCAGCAGTGCACAGAGCAGTGCCAGTATATAGGTCATGGTGGTCAGCTTCTTTTCCCGGACGGTTGAACCATCAGCCGCCTTCTCCGCTTTCTTAACCCCCGTATCCGGCAGCTTAAACCAGATTAAAACCGCGATGGGGATAACCAGGAAAAAACCGAAAAAGGAAAAACGCCAGTTGTAAGCCGCCAAAAACCCGCCGAGGGACTGAAACACCACTCCAGCGGCAGCGCCGACAGCGCTCTTAAAGCCCATGAGCTTATTGGCCTGCGTACCCGTAAATAGATCGGTGATAACCGCAGAGGCCATGGGAAATACCATTCCATAGCCTGCGCCAAAGACCACACGCATGGCAATCATAAAATTCAGATCGCCCACAAAAGCAGAAGGAATCCCGCCCACAAAAATCAGAAGCATGGAAATAGTAATGATCTTCTTAATACTCATCACCTGAGTCAGTTTACCGGCCACCAGGGCAAAGATTACCATCATTAAAGACGGTATGGTGGACAGCAGCTTGACCGTTTCCGGCGCGGCCGTCGGAAACGCTTTGGCAATCTCGGCCAGAGCAGGGGTGGTCATGCTGGTGGTGTACATCAGCAGGGCGACAGACAGGGCGGCTATTTGTACGCCGACACCATAATTTTTTTCACTCATTTTAAGTCTCCTCAATTCATTTCTTTTTAATTTCCGGATAGATTTTAATTATCCGTGTTTAATAATAACCGCGTTTGAATTTATTTTAATGATATATTGTTTTCGTAAATCTGTCAACTTTTATTTTCTTTTTCTTTAGTAAATTTTTTATAATTTTACTTAATTTTGCCAATTTTAGCCATTTTAAAAACTTTTATTTCGTAAATAAAAAAATATTTTTTTGAAAACCGTTGACAAACCCCTCGAAAGCGATTATACTTTTTAATAAATCAACCGCGTTTAATTTTTGAAAGTGAGGAGAAAATATGACTGAAGCCATTAAGAAATTACAGGAAGAGCGTACCGGGCTGTTTGCAGACCTGTACCGGGGAAAAATCCCCAAACGCGTCCCTATCCGGGGCGGACTGACCACCGAGGCCGCCATCGAATATGCAGGCATGGATATCAAAGAGGTGCAATGGCACTCCGAAAAAATGATCGACGTGATGCGCTACGCAGCCGAACGGATTCCCGCCGATGTGGCGCCAGTACGGCCCCACACCCTGCGCAATCCTTACAAATATCAGCTGCTGGGCGGCAAGACCATTGTCATGAACGCGGAGGGCTATGCGCAGCATCCCGAGATCCACGGTCTCGAACCCGAAGAATACCCTCAGTTTATCGAGGACCCTTACAAATGTATGCTGGAAACCATTCTGCCCAGGCTGTACGACGGCCTGAACCAGTCCCCAGTGCAAAATGCGCTGAACCTTGCCAAGGCCTATAAGATGCACAACGACCAGGCCGCCCAGGGAATTGCCCAGGCCGCTCAGGTCAATGAGGAATTCGGCTTTGCCACTGCCCCTCCCGGCGGCTTTACTGAAGCGCCCTATGATTTTATGGCAGATTTTATCCGCTCCTTCAGTGGTACCTCCAAGGATATCCGAAGACACCCAAGAGAGCTCCTGGCAGCCTGCGAGGCCGTTACCCCCATTATGATCAACCAGGGGCTGGGGCCAGTGCGCACCGTTGACGCCCGCTGCTTCCTGCCTCTGCACATGGCGCCGTTTCTGAATATGAAACAGTTTGAAAAATTCTACTGGCCTACCTTTAAGAAAACAATCGAAGCCCTCACCGATGCTGGCATGGGCGTAGATCTCTTCGTTGAGCAGGACTGGATGCGCTATCTGGACTTTCTGAGGGAGCTTCCCGGTCGCATTGTTATGCGCTTTGAATTCGGCGATCCCAAACAAATTAAGGAAAAGCTCGGAGACCGGCACATCATCGCCGGCCTCTACCCCATCGGCCTTTTAAAGACCGAAAGCAAAGAAAAATGTATTGATAAGGCCAAGGAGCTGCTGGACATCTGCGCGCCTGGCGGTGGTTTTATCTTTGACCTGGACAAGGATATCCTGTCCATGAGCAGCGCCAACATTGACAACCTCATCGCCGTGCAGGAATACGTCCGTGAGCATGGCGCCTACTAAAAATCAGGAGGAAATTATGGAATCACAAGCTTACTACACCACCTGGGAGGACTACGTCAAGGAACATCCCGAAGTCGCCAACGAAAACTACCACGCCGATATCATGCAGGCCTACGAGGAAGGCCTGTACAAGTTTATCATCGGCCTGTTGATTTAAGAAAAGGAGAAATAAACATGAGTGAAGCAATGAAAAAACTACAGGAAGAACGAACCCAGCTGTTTACGGATTTATACACAGGCACCATCCCCAAAAGGATTCCCATCAGCGCCGCCCTGCCCCTCGAGCTGCGGATCGAGTACGCTGGCAAGGATCTGGGCCGCACCCAATGGACCCGGGAGGACATGCTCGGCATCTATGAAAAATCCTTTGAGCTGACCGCCAGCGACGCTTACCCCTCCAGCTTTGCTACCTACCCGGCCCACCACCACCTGCTGGGCTCCAGATCCTTTATGATGGGCTCCAAGGGCATTATCCAGCATCCCGAAGTCTCTGCCATGCAGCCTGAAGATTATGACGATTTTATCGCCAACCCCTACGACTGTCTGATGGAAAAAATCTTCCCGCGCATCTATCCTGTGCTGGATACTGACCCGGTCAGCCGCTCGCTGGCCCTTGCCAAAGCCACAAAGGCCTATTTTGAATACGCCGATTTTTACGCAGGGCTCGACGCACAGCTCATTGACAAATACGGCTTTTTTGCACCGCCTGCCGGCTCCGGCAGCGGCGGCACCACCCCCTTCGACCTTCTGTCCGACATTCTCAGAGGCTTTAAAGGCATTACCATGGACATCAAACGCTGTCCCGAAAAAATCCTGGCAGCCTGCGACGCCATTCTGCCCCTGTCCATCAAAAAAGGCACGCCCGTCAAGCCGTCTCCGCTGGGCGCCAACTTCATCGCCCTGCACATGGCTACCTACCTGCGTACCAAGGATTTTGAAAAATATTACTGGCCCACCTTCTACAAGCTGGTCCACGGCCTGGCCGAAAAGGGACAGACCTGCCTCATCTTCTGCGAGGACAACTGGATGCGCTACCTGGATTACCTCTATGAGCTTCCCCAGGGCACCCGCTTCTATTTTGAATACGGCGATCCCAAGCTCGTTAAGGAAAAGCTTGGCAAGAAACATATTATCTCGGGCTTTTACCCCATTACTTACCTTAAGACAGCCACCAAGGAGCAGTGCATCGACAAAGCCAAAGAGCTCATTGACATTCTGGCGCCAGGCGGCAACTACTTCTTCAATTTTGACAAAAGTCCCTACTCCCTGAATACCATCAACCCGGAAAACTACAAAGCCGTACTGGAATACGTCCGCGATAACGGCACCTACGAAAACGCCGGGCAGCAGGTCTGGGATAAGCCAAAAGAAGCTACCATCGACCATGTGCTGGCAGACATACCTGAGTTCAAAAGCAAATACTACACACCCTATGACACCTTTAAACAGGACCACCCCGCTCCCAGAGCCGATCTGGACGATGTGGTCGGCCAGAAAATGCAGCAGTATGAAGACATGCTCTTCCACATGCTTATGATGATGTGCTGATAAAAAAAGCAGAGACGGTTTCAGCCGCTCTGCTTTTTTGTTTACAGGACTTTAAAATTTTTCCCGACTGAAATTTCAATCTTGTCCACGATCTCCCGCGACCGCTCGATATAGTTCTCAATCAGTTCATTGTCGATCTTCAGGCTCTGGAGCAGCAGACGGATTTCTGTTTCCGCCAGATACTCAGATGAGCAGTCCAGAAAGCCCTCGTTTCTGGCCACATGCAGACCGTGCACAACTGACAGGTTTGCCAGGGCCAGGGCCTTGACATCCACCCTGCTCAAGCCCAGCTTGTGAGTTTTGTTGATGTTTTCAATAAAGCCCACAGATGCGCTTTCTGTTTTCATAAAAATGTTGGAATCGCACAGCTCATGGTAAAAACGGTTAAGTCCTTTATTGCGGTTACAGTTCCTGTTCTGGAGACGGTATTCGATGGCTGTGCGCAAAAGCAGATCGCTGTCCGGAAACTGGCTGGCAATGATATTCTGAGTTTTTACCTTCATAGCCACCATGTACTCATTATAGACCTCGAGGGCCAGATTGTTTTTGTTGCCAAAATAGTAGGAAACCATGGCCTTGTTAGCACCGGATTCCCTGGCGATCTCCGCCAGTGTGGTCTTCACAAAGCCATTTTCATAAAAAAGCTTTCTGGCGGTCGCATATATTTTTTCCTTTGTCTCTAAGCCTGTTTTATAATTCGCCACAGATTTTTCCCCTTTTGCAGTTTCTTACTCTATTTTAGCATAAGCCGCTTTGATTTTGCAGGGGTTTTTTAATTCGGCCCGTATCGTCACGATACGGGCCGGGCCGACCGCTAGACAGAGCCCCAGTATTTTTCTTCAAAGGCCTCGGGTGAGATGGGTCTTGAAATATAATAGCCCTGAATACTGTCTGCGTCCAGATCACAGACTGCTCTCAACTCGTCCTGCTCCTCGACGCCCTCCACACATACGGTAATGCCCACACTATGGCACAGCTTGATGACCGATGCGATAAAGGAACGATTAAACATATTCTCATCTCTGTCGATTGCCTCGATAAACAGCCGGTCGATCTTGACAATATCTGCCGGTGACTGAGACAGCATCCCCAGCGAGGAATAGCCTGTGCCAAAATCATCCATGGCAATCTGGATGCGCATACCACGCAGATGCTTAAAAATTTCCTTGAGGCCGCCCATGTCCGTTACAAAACAGCTCTCTGTGAGTTCAAGCACAATATGCCGGGAATCCAATCCGTGTTCCTCCAGTGTCTTTTCCACATGTCCGGCAAAGGATTCATCCAGCATCTGGAGATAGGAGATATTGACATTCATGATAAAATCCGATTCCCTGACGGACCACTTTTTGCAGGTTTTGACTGCCTGCTCCAGCACCCACTTGCCAACAGGCACAATGAGGCCGCTGGATTCCAAAAGCGGGATAAACTCAGCCGGCGCCACCTCGCCAAAGGGCTCACCGGACCACCGCAGCAGGGCCTCGGCGCCAGCCAGGCCCAGATCCTTCGAGTGGGCAAAGGGCTGATAAACCAGCCGGAACCCCTCCATGCCGTTGACCACGCTCAGCTGCAGCCGGCTGGTCAGCTCCAATGCCCGCAGCTTTGAACGCATCAGTGCTGGTGTATAGGCTGTCATAGTATTTTTCCCCTTGGCCTTGGAGGCCTCAAGGGCGCTGGACGCACATTTAATCAGATCCGGATAGTTCCGACTGTCCCGCCCCAGCAGGGTGATACCTGCAGACACTGTGCAGAAATATTCCTGGCCGTCCAGGTTGTGTACCCTGTTGCTGTAGACGTGCAGCCGTTTATAAATAGCAGCCAGCTCATCCTCGCCCGCGCCGGGGAACACTACAGCAAACTCATCCCCGTCAAACCGGTACATACTGGCTTCCGCTGGCAGCAGCTGCTGAACTGTCTGGGCAAACTGGCGCAGCACCCCGTCGCCGAAAAGATGGCTGTTAAGGTCGTTAATCCGCACAAAATCATCCAGTCCCAGCAGCATCAGGCCGCCGGGCTTTTCAGTTTCCTTATCCAGCAGCTCGCTGATCTCCTTCTCACATTCTCTGTAGGTAAAAAGGCCGGTGGTGTAGTCAATCTTGCCCATTTTTCCCAGATCGGTCACCACCCCAGCAAACATGGCTGGCTGGTTTTGGTTATCCTTTTGCAAAACACCCCGGCAGAGCACCCATATATACTCTCCCTTACGGTTGCGCACCTGGTATTCCACATGATGAATATCCGTATCACCCCGCAGCATTTCATCAATACTTTCGTTGTAACGGGGACGGTCCTTTTCATGGACCAGCTCTCCCCACATGGGCACCAGCCCCTTAAACTGGCGGCCAGGCAGTTCAAAATCCCTTTCCATGTTTGGAGAAACCAGAGCCATATCGGTATTCATGTCCACAATATAGACGTAATCGTCCGTACTCCTGATGATCGCGCTGTAAAAAAGAGCAGGGTCAACCGTAAATGTTTTAAAAAAATCATCTGACTGTGCCATAATTATTTGATCCCCTCTAAAAAATGTACTGCCTCTGCAACTGTTTTCCAAGCCTGCCGGGCATTCCCATATAACACCCGCAGGCCATTACCCAGCCCACCTGACTTTTATAAATTTCATTTATACATTATATCAGACGTGATCAAGATTCGCAATAAAAGTCTGCACAATTCAAGGGGTATTGCGGTGATACGGGTTGGAGGGTTCTTGAATCGCAGCCTCTCTCAGCGGTTTTAATTCTGTTGCTTTACCATATCCACCTAACTCTCCCATATTTTCCGCACTCCTGCAAGTACCCTTTTGGCCCGTTCGTACCCCAGCTCGTTCTGCCTGCCGCTCTGGTATGTTCCGATTACAAAACCACCCGCAAGGTAGATGCTGCCATTGTCGGTCTGCAAGTCCATGTCTTCATCAAAAAAATGGAAATTATAAAAACTGTAGGCGTCGTCATAATTTCGTCGGTTGTTTGTAAACTTGACGCTCACGCGTGTTTTTACCGGCACCATCAACGCTCCTGCCCCCGCCAGATAGGGATAATCTTTTTCCATGCCCAGCCACGCTGCCATATACTGGCGATACACTGCCTCGCTAAGACAGCGCGACCGCATCATTCTCCTGATGTAATCCCGGGGACCAACACCGTCAGCCAGACGGCTGACCATTCTCCCATCCTCCAGGTAATGAACGCGGCTGTTATTGCCGTAATCATCGTAGACAGCCTCTATAAAGAGTATATCTTTACTTCTTAAAGCTTTGTTAACAGATTCACTTGTCTTCTTCATTATTTTTCTCCTTAAAATTTTGATAATAAAAAAACAGAAAGCACTTAAGCCTTCTGTTCCAGTGGGTGACAGCAATTCCCCATTCGACAGCATGTCTATTAAATTTTCTGATTTTTCTGTTTTTTGTTTTATGAATGGTTTTTATTTACCAAAAATACAGAATATTATTTTTTTACTATTTTTTCAAGTATATCGTATAAGCGAAGTATTGTCAACAAGATTATTTATAAAAATAATATTTATCTTTTCTTCTTTTAGCCAAACTACAAAAACAACCCGTACCGTCCCGATACGGGTTGTTTTTTTATGCGGCAAGTCCCTTTTCTTCCGCTTCGGCCTTTTGAGCGACTTTATACTCATCCAGACGGTCCCGCCAGACGCTGCCAGCATTCTGGATTCCCAGAAGGTCTGGATCAAAGACGGGTTCCAGCCCCAGTTTTTTCTGGCGCTCGTAATCCTTGAAGATTGCCAGACCCTGGTTGCTCAAAATCAGCACTGCGATCACGTTAAGCCAGGTCATCAGCCCACAACCAATGTCGCCCATGGTCCACACCACAGACACAGCCTGCAGGCAGCCCTGGAACGCGGCCAGAATAAAGATTCCGCGGAACACGTACAGGAAGGGCTTGTTGCTCTTCATCCACGCCTTTGTCTCATGAAAAACGTAAACCAGATTGCTCTCGGCATAGTAGTAATAAGCCAGGAGGGCAATAAAGGCGAAAAGCAGGATGGAAACCGCGATAAAGGGCGCTCCGAAGCCGGGAAAGATGGTGTCGATGGCTCCATGTACATAGGCGACGCCATATTCCTTTCCGGGCATGCCCTCGAACAGGAAGCCGCCGGCTGGTCCGACCACGTTGTAGCAGCCGGTCAGCAAAATCATAAAAGCAGAGGTCGTACAGACCAGGATGGTCCCTGCGTAAACGCTCAGGCACGAGGCCAGCCCCTGCTTTACCGGGTGCGATACATCGGCAGAGCCGGCCATGATGGCTGAAGTTCCTTGTCCTGCCTCATTGGCGAACACGCCGCGCATCACGCCCTTGGAAAGAGCCGCGCCGGCCAGCGCGCCAAAAACCGGCTGGACACTGAAAGCAGACTGGATGATCATCATAAACACGCCGGGCACCTTGCTGATGTTGGTTCCGATGATGATAAAGGAAACCAGAAGATAGGCGCAGGCCATAAAGGGGGAAACCTTTTCCGCCACGGCTGAGATACGCTTTACGCCGCCGAAAATGCAGATTCCGACCACCGCGGCCAGCACGATGGCAATGATGAGGGTGTTCCAGCCAAAGGCCTGGTTCAGGCTTGAGGTAATATTATAGGACTGGACCCCGGGCATCAGGATACCGGGCGCCAGAATTGTGACCAGGGCAAAGGCCTTAGCATACCATTTTTTACCAATTCCCCGCTCGATATAGTAGGCCGGACCTCCTCTGAACTCGCCGTTGACAGTGATCTTATATGCCTGGGCCAGAGTGGACTCGATGAGGGCGATGGCTGTTCCGAACAGCGCTACCACCCAGAGCCAGAAGATTGCCCCCGGGCCCCCCAGAGCGATGGCCGTGGCCATACCGGCGATATTGCCGACGCCCACACGCCCTGCGGCGGTCATGATAAATGCACGCAGACCAGATACCCCTTCATCTGTACCCTTGCCTTTGTTATCGTTCAGCAGCCGGAACATCTCCTTGATGAGCCGCAGCTGCGGAAATTTCATCCGCACCGAAAAATAGACGCCGGTGCCCAGAATCAGAATAATCAGCGGGATACTCCAGACCACATCGTTGACACTTGTTGCAATACTCTCTAACATAATTTCCCCTCTCGTTTACTGGCAAAGCCGCTGTAATTCTTTATACAGCGGCTGACAGCTCATCTCTACTGATTAATCTTCAAAATAGCCGGCCGGGTACAGCGGGTATCTGGAAATTAACGCCCGGGCCTGTGCCTTACAGGCGTCCAGATTCGTCATATTTTCAGGGTCCTTCGCGACCTTGTCCATGATCTCAGCGATTTCCCTGATGGCGTCCTCCTCCAGCCCACGCTGAGCAGTAGAGGTCAGGCCGATTCTTACGCCGCTGCACACAAAGGGGCTTTCCATATCAAATGGGATCATATTCTTATTGACTGTAATACCCACATATTCCAAAGCCTGCTCAAAGCTCTTTCCAGTCAGTCCCTTTGGTCTTAAATCGACCATGACAATATGGTTGTCAGTGCCTCCGCTGATGATGCGGAAGCCGTAGCCCTGGAGTTCCTTGGCCAGGGCTCTGGCATTGCGGACAACACGCTCCATAATCTCTCTGAACGCTGGCGTGCCGATATATTTGAAAGAATAAGCCTTGGCGGCAATAGTGTTCAGGTGGATGGAACCCAGGGTGCCCGGGAACACGGATTTGTTCAGAGCCTTTTCGTATTCCTTCTTGCAGAAAACCATACCGGCGCGCGGGCCGCAGAAGGTTTTGGTGGTGGAGGAGGAGACAAAATCGCAGTGCGGGATCGGGCTTGGGATGACCTTGGCCCCGACCAGGCCCGCGATGTGAGCCATGTCGTTCATCAAAATCGCGCCGCAGTTCTTGGCGATCTTGGCCATGCGCTCATAGTCGATGAGTCTCGGGTAAGAGCTGGCGCCGGTGATTAAAAGCTTTGGCTTATATGCCATGGCCTGATCCTCCAGAGCGTCATAGTCGATGACCTCGGTTTCCTTATCAACCCCGTAAAAGTCATATTCATAAACTTTTCTCAGGAAATTCACCGGGGAGCCGTGGGTCAGATGGCCGCCCTGGTCCAGACGCATGCTCAGAATTTTATCTCCCGGGTTCAGCACCGCGTTAAACACGCAGTAGTTTGCGGTTGACCCGGAGTATGGCTGTAAATTAACATACTCGGCGCCGTAAAGCTCCAGCGCGCGGCGACAGGCTAGGCTTTCAATGGCGTCAGCCTGTTCAGAGCCAGCCTGGAATCGGTTTCCCGGCAACCCTTCCTCAGTCTTATTGGTGAATACACAGCCGCTCAGCTCCATGACCGGCGTGGGCGCAGTGCTCTCAGACGCGATCATTTCGATGTTGTGCTCCTGACGGTCAAGCTCTGCCTCTACGATGGAATAGACTTCCGGATCCAGTACCCTTGTTGTTTTTAACATTTCAATACCTCACTTCGTTTTCTGTGTTTGTTTTCGATGATCTCATTCTAACACGATTACAAAGCGCAATCTATGAAGAGAATTGTCGATTTCATGATCATTTTTATCCAGTTGACACAAAAATAGCTGTCACTATAATATCGTGACAGCTTATATATTTTACTTCTTCAGATAATCTGACGGCATACGTCCGGTCTGCTCCTTGAACTTTTTGTAAAAATAATTCACATTCTCATAGCCCACCTGCTTAGCCACCTCCTGTATGCTGTAGGGTTCGTTTTTCAGCAGATCGACAGCGTGCTCAATCCGGATTTTGTTCACATAGCCGATGAGGTTGGTGTCCACGTAGCGCTTAAACTGCTTGGAAAGGTAGCTGGCTGTGACGTGAAACTGCTCCGACAGCAGCTGGAGTTCGATCTTCTCTGTAAAATGGGTGTGAATGTACTCCAGCACCTGGTTAACCAGGTCATTACCCGTAAAATTCCAGCCCACAGACCGGAGCAGAGCCTGGGTAAACTGCTCATACTCAATGGGTTTGAGAATAATATCCCTGGCGCCCATGCGCAGGGCCCGCTGGGCGTACTCGAAGGACTCGTAGGCAGTGATAATCACAATCTTCACATCAATCGCCTGCTCCTTCAGGGCTTCCATGACCTCAAAGCCGTCCATAAGGGGCATCTTGATGTCCAGAAATACCAGATCCGGCTTCTTTTGGCGGATCATCTGCAGGGCGCTCTCCCCGTCCAGGGCAACGCCCTCAACCTGGAGCGGCAGCTTTTCGCGCGCGATAAAATGCTGTATGATCTTGGAAACGGCCTTTTCGTCGTCAGCGATAACCACTTTAATCATCGTTCTCCACTTCCTTTTGATATGAGTAGGGCAATTCCAGAATAATCCATGTGCCGATGCGCTCATCGGAGTACACATTCATCGAAAAATCCGGGCCGAAGCGCATTTTCAGCTTGGCATAAATCAGTGACAGGCCATGCTCACTGCCCGAGGGCAGGCTGTCGTTTATGCGGCTCAGGGTGCCGTAGTCAATCACCGCGCCATTATTGTAGATGGAGATCAGTACCTTGCTGCCGCTTGGCTGAGCCGTGACAGACAGCCGCTTTTTCAGGTTGTTGGTGTCAAAGCCATGGGTAAAGGCGTTCTCCGCGATGGGCTGTAAAAAGTTAAAGGGCACCAGCCAGTCGTCAAGCTGAGTATTAATCTTGATATCCACCTGCAGGCTGTCCTCGTAGCGCAGCTTCTGGAGCTTCAGATAGGTCTTAAGGTAAGCGGCCTCCTGGCTGAAGGGCACAAAGTTCTCCTTGGTCTTGGTGGTGTAGCGGAACATCTTGGACAGGTCGATGATGGCGTCGTACAACTCGTAAGCATCCTTATCCAGAGCCATACCGGCCATACAGTTCAGGGTATTGAACAGAAAATGGTGGTTGATGCGCAGGTCGGTCACGATATTCTGGGCAGCCTTGAGGTTTTTTTCCAGCCGCTTGCTGTATTTCTGGGCGTCGTCGATGTCCCTCTCCTTGGCTTCCAGCACCCTGCGGGCGTCGCTGAACACGCAGAAACTCACAATATGCTCGGCAATCCTCCTGAGCAGCATGCGGATGCTCAGGGCTGTGCTCTCCGGCGTATCGTACAGCTCCTCGGTGCGGTCGCTGGTCTTGCCCTCGCTTTTCATGGTGGACAACAGGATATAACCGCCCTGAATCACACCGATGCACCGGTTTTCATGCACGATGGGCTGCTGGTAAAGGGTCAGGCCGTAGGGGCAGACAAACTGCCGGTAATCCCAGGGCTCGCTCAGGTTCGCCTGTCCCATGCCCCGGCATGGACAGCTGCTGCTGCCAAACGGGTTGCAGCGCTCTGTGCAGTAATCCGGAAAACAGTTTGTCTGCAGCACTGTTTTGCCCGCAGTGTCGTAGATGGTCAGGGGCAGCTTGAGCGGGTCGATGGACTGCTGGCGCACGCCCTCCACAGCCGCATAAAGAATATCGTCTGACGGTGCCTCCAGGTTTATTAGTGTATCGATGGAAATCTCCTCCGCACCGTATACCGGGTTGGAGACCAGCAGCTCTTTTATCTGCCCGTCGGTGGGGTTATAGACCTCATGGGAGCTTCCTGCCTCCATATAAAAGATCTGCCCTGGCTCAGGCTCGACACGCTCTCCGTTAATGTAGTAAATGCCCCTGCCCTGCAGCACGTAAAGCAGCTGCTCCTGTCCGTAGTGCACATGCTCGGCCAGATGCCTGCCGGGCTCGATCACCACAATGCCAATATTCATATTCTGTCTTGGGTTATTTTCTGTCTTGACATGCTTCCAGTCTATATAACCCCACTCCATTACCTGAACCGCCATACCAATCCCTCCTCTGCTAAAATTATACCATACCTGAGCTCCCTTATTTTTGTCCTTTTCCTTAACAAATTTGTCCAATCAAAAAAAAGCCGCCCGCAGGCAGCCTCTTTCATCTTCTCATCATCTCACCGCAGGTAGTGGCGTACTTTAAGCGCTGCACCGCATTCCTCTGCGATCCGAAGACAGGCGGCCTGCCCCTCCGGGCTCATGGTGTCGATGATGGTCATATAGACCTTTGCAAAACGCGCGGCGTTTTCCGCGAAGCGGAGCATGTGCTCAAAGGCGTGCTCTGCCTGGGGGCGGCACAGGGCCTCGTATTCCTCTGCATCTGGCGCGTTCAGGCTCACGGATACCACATCCACCAGGCCGGCAAGCCAGGGGGTGACATCCTCACCGTACAGGGTGTCGGCCAGGCCGTTGGTGTTCAGCCGGACTTCCACGCCGTATTCCTGCTTCAGCACCCGCGCGATCGCAAGAATATCCTTCAGGCGGCAGGTCGGCTCGCCGTAGCCGCAAAAGACGATTTCGTCATACTTCGCCATATCCCTCGCCCGGATATCGTTTAAAATCTCCTCCACTGCCGGCTCCCGCTCAAGCCACAGCTCGTCCATACGGCTGGCCTCCTCCTCCCGGTTAAACCGGTGGCAGAACACGCAGCGGTTATTGCAGCGGTTGGTGGCATTGACGTACAGTGCATTTTTATCTTTATAGGCCGTACTCTCTGTTTCATAGGTAATGACCATGTAAGCTTCACTCCTGTCTTTGATGTTAAGATTATACCATTTTACGGCTGAGGTTCCTATGATCAATTATGTCAGAATATGGATCATTTTTGACATTTTGAGGCCCTCCCTATAGCATGTACCCTTAATTTTATACACAACGCAAAAATCAACCCGTATCGTGGCGATACGGGTTGACTAAATTGATATAGCGGCTTACTGTTTTCCAAAATCCAGACGGATATCGCCGTTGTTATTGTTGATGACAAAGCGGCTGGTGGCGCTCTGGTTTTCATCCCGCACGGCTTCCTCGTATTTGGCGCCGTCAACCACCACCTTGCCTAAGCTGGTGCTCAGCTGGTATCCGGCCGTTTCCCGGGAAATACTGGTCTTGATGTTCACATCCCCCAGATGGGCTGTCACGTTGATTTCTCCCTCTATGGCGCCGCTCAGGTTAATCTTGCCATTGTCATTTTTGAACTGTCCACCCTTAATGCTTAACCCCTCGCCGACAATATCGCCCAGGTGGTCCTCGGCGGTCAGCATGTTATAGGTGCTGTCCGTCAGGGTGATCTTTCCATTGTCGTTTTTAATGCTTCCCTCATCGGCACGGATATTGGCCGCCTTGATTTTTCCAAGATGGTTCTCCACTGTAAAGCTCTTGGTCTCAACATCGCTCGCGTCCAGATCGCCGTTGTCCAGCTTTATATACATGCTGTCTGCTTTGACGGAGGCCATATTTATACTGCCCAGATGGTTCTGAACCGACAGCGCCTTAAAGGCCCTGGGGCCGTTAAACTGGATCTTGCCATTGTCCACCCTGGCGTCCAGAGACTGGCCCGTTTCCTTTTTATCCAGGTAGACCTTGATCTTTGAGTTGCCGTAAATGTTGCCGACGCCCATAAGAACCATGCGGTTTTCCTCCTGGCTCCTGCTGGTGATGGCAGTGGTGTTCCCGTCCTGATGGATCACAGGCTTTGCCGAGTCCTCATAGTAGACTGCCTCAATGGCGTTTTCATCTGCCAGGATTATTTCCAGGTCTGCCAGTGAAAAATCAATATCAAGGTTCTCTATTTTACCGGGTATCTTCTGGTATTCCAGCCTTTTTTCCTCATACTTCATCACATGGATTCCCCTGCTGTCAATATAGGTGGAGGTCATGCCGCCCAGCAGCATGCCGACCCCGGCGAGCAGAAGTCCGCCGGCTGCCAGAATCCCGCCAATTTTCAAGAGCTTTTTTGATTCAAATTTCATGCATTTTTCCTCCATTCCAAAATCGCTTCGGCCATCCGCTTAAAACCGCTGATCACCCAGGGGATCAGGTGGTACATGCCCACGCCCAGCAATATCCCCAGCCCCAACGCGAGCGCCCCGCCGCCCACGTAAAACAGCGTAGCCGCCGGGCTCTGAAAGATCAAAATCAGCCCGATCACCATCCAGAGGAAACCGCCCAGGATTAGGCTCACCGCTGTCACCACAAAGGCGAACAGGAAGGCGAAAACCACCACCATCAGCACAAATACCAAAGCCGCGGCCACAATGACCAATGGCAGGGCGATGGGCGCCGCGAAGATGGATAAGATCACAATTAACACCACAGGCATTTTCTTTTTCTCCTGCTCATTTCCCTTCAGGGCGTACTCGCTGCGCAGCTGCGCGGCCAGCTTGGCCGGCGAGCCCAGCTCCCCGATAACCCTGTCCTCATTTTCCGGCCCGGCGTCATCAAAATATTCATTGTAATACACCAGGGCATTTTCCCTTTCATCCCTTGGCAGCTTTCTCAAGTGCTTTTCCAGCGCTGCCATATACTCTTCACGATTCATTCACGCCACCTCCTATCAGAAGCGAATCTATTTTTTCCTTGTAAATATCCCACTCTTCCCGGTATTCTGCCAGCTTGGCCCTTCCGCTTTCCGTAATGGCGTAATAACGGCGATTCCGTCCCTGAAAGGGCTTATCGTAGGTGGCCAGGTACTTTTCCTTTTGCAGACGCCTGAGCACCGGGTAAAGGGTGGATTCTGAAATATCCAGCACACTTTTGACCCGCTGTGTCAGACTGTAGCCATAAGCGTCCTCCTCTGAGAGAACGGCCAGCACACAGGCGTCCAGAAGTGCGGAGCCTAATTGAAAAATCATCCTCGCATCTCCTTTCTTTATATCGTTAATGATATTATACAACGTATAATATCATTTTGTAAAGTATATTATTTAATTTTTATTATTACATCGTTTTATTTTGTGTTCAACAGCCCGAAAAAGCTTTAAAAAAGAACCCGTATCGTGGCGATACGGGTTCTTTTATTGGTCTTCTTTGCTGTGATGTATTGCAGAGAAGCTTTTTAAAGCCGTAATTTTCCCTGTTAATCAGGATAACAGGGGTAGTCACTTCCTCCAGCGGATGGCCCTTTCCAGAAAATCATTTTCGCTCATATTTTCAATATCATTTTACAGTAACATGATATCGTACTTTTATCAATCGACCTCTGCCGCAAGCATGGCGCGGGCCACACCGTACAGGTCGCCCAGCAGCGGATAATCCGCGTTTTTCATGATCTCAGCTTCCCGGTCCTCGTTAACCGCACAGAGGCGCTTAACGCCCTTAATGCCTGATAAAAACTGGACTGAGCCGGATATGCCAAAGCACAGCAGCAGTTCTGCCGAGATGGCGTTGCCGCTGAGACCGATCTGTCTTCTCTGGGGCAGAAAGCCCCGCTCCACCAGCACCCGGGAGCACATCAGATCCGCGTCCAGCTTTTCGGCCAGCTTCTCAAACAGCGCCAGGTCAGCCTTGTCCCTCAGGCCACCGCCCACAGCCACCACCACTGGGCGCCTACCCTTTTCCCCAGCCGGCGCGGCGCCCTCGTCCTCAATCTGCAGCCGCGGCTGAATATCTCCGGGCAGCTCACAGGGGATGATCTCACAGTCTCCGGCCGCTTTGGGCTGTGCCTTGAACACGCCCTGGCGTGCTGTGGCGATCTGGGGGCGCGCGGTTCTGGTCAGAATACTGGCCATGATGTGGCCGCCGAAGGCCGGACGGGTCTGAACCAGCTGCCCCGCGCTGTTGAGGGAGAGCTCTGTGCAGTCTGCCGTCACTCCTGTCTTAAAAGCTGCCCCAATCATGGGGGCAAGGGAACGTCCTTCAAGCGTTGCGCCGAACAGCAGTATTTCAGGCTCCAGCCGCCGCACACAGTCTGTCACCGCTGCCTTGTGCGCCTCCTGCAGAAACACACCAGCTGCTGGAATCGTATATAGGTAAACCCGGCCCAGGCCGCTGCTTCGCAGCGCTGCTGTAAGCTCCGGCGTCAATCCCCCGCAGATAAGCACACCAGCGGTATCATCTGCCAGCTCTAAGCCCTTTGCCGCCAGCTCCGCGCATACGGGGTGCAGTCCGCCGGGGCTCTCCTGTAAATAGATTAGTGCTGTCCTCACTCATCTGCCTCCTTTACGCTTTTCCACACATCCAGCAAGAGTGCTGCGCTCTGGCTGTCTGTCAGCTCCAGAACCGGATTTTTGGCCGTTGTCTCCGGCTGAAACAGGCGCACCACCCGGGTGGGTGAGCCTGAGAGGCCGTAGGTTTCACTGTCCTGCTGTTCCAGATCGCTCAGAGCCAGCCTTTGTACCACCTGCCTGCCTGCTTTCAGCTTAGCCCGCAGCCCTGGGATCCGCGCTTCACAGATAGTAGGGTTGACAGCCAGCACCAGGGGCAGCCCACCGGACACCTGGCAGCTCCTTCCGGTCAGCTCCTGGCAGGCCTCCAGCCGATCCTCTGAAGCGCTCACAATCTCGCGCACCCAGCCAATGACCGGGATATTCAGCTGCTCCGCCAGCGAAAAGGGTACCTGGGCCGTGTCGCCATCGGTGGTCTGCTGCCCGCAGATGATCAGGTCTGCCCCGCCCAGGGCCTTAATCCCTTGGGCCAGCGTCCGGGCTGTCATGAGCACATCAGCTCCCGCAAAGGCGCGGTCACTCATGAGACAGGCGTGATCCGCAGTCATGGCCAGAGCGGTGCGCAGCGCCTGCTCAGCGGACTCTGGCCCCATGGTCAGCGCTGTCACCTCTCCGCCCAGGGCTTCTTTCAGCCGCAGAGCAGTCTCGATGGCCCGCAGGTCGTAGGGATTGATCTTATTCTCGCCAGTCCGCACCAGCACCCCCTTCTCTCTGTCCATGCTGGCCTCTGAGAGGGCTGGAACCTGCTTGATACACACGATTATTTTCATTTAAAAACTCCCTCTGGGTCAAGCGCTTCCTTCACTGTCTTTATCTGTCGCTTTACCGCCTCTGGTACAAAGCGCAGGGCCAGCTCCCGCTTCAGCAGGCCCGCGCCGTTTTCGGTGACAATCTGGCCGCTGTCCGCAGCTGCCCGGGCTGCCCATTCTGCCATCAACGCCTCGCATTCCGCTCTTTCCTCCAGTGTCTCTGGCAGAAAATTGACATGGAAACGGTTCTGTGCGGCCGTGCCGTATATCACAGCATGCACCCCCTTTTGGGCAATGCCTCCGCGGTACATTTCCAGATACTCCTCTGCCTTTTCGGCCGGCCCCTTCAGGTCCGAGGACAGGCGGGTAAGCCCGGGCACAGCCTGGCTCAGAGAATCGATCTTCCCATTGGCCAGCTCTGGCGCCACGTGCCGCAGTTTCCTGAGGCGGTCAATCTCATAGCGCTCGCTGGCCGCCCAGGTCTGTTCCTCACTGCCGCCCAGCCCTTCAAAAATATCCAGCTGCTCAAACAGCGCGCCCTCCAGGACGTCAGGGTCGTCCCCGGCCAGCTCGACATAGACCGCAGCGCAGGCGCCCTGGGGGAACTCTGGAAGCTCCTGCAGCGCCGCAGCGCTCTGACGACCGGCGGAGAGCAGGCTGAGGGCCGCCCTGTCATAGTATTCCATCACTGTCACGCTGCCGCTGTTCTCCGTCTGCGCTACTGCCCGGCAGAGCGCCATAGCCGCCTGGTCTGTGCTTAGAAAATACAGCACGCCCCAGGCGCAGTCCGGTTTTTTCGCAAGCTCCAGCTCAAAGGCCAAAGCCATGCCCAGCTGCCCCTCGCTCCCTGCCAGAAAATCGATCAGATCCATCTGTCTGACAGCCACCAGTCCGCCCAGCACGCCGGAGCTTTCAAAGGTCTCACATCTCAGGCGGCTGCCCTCCGGCAGAGCACAGCCACTGTCATCAAAGATATAGCTGCCGCGGCTGATTTCCCATACCGCGCCTGCGGCTGTGAGCCACCAGAGCTTTCTGACCCAGGGCGCTGTCTTCTGCCCGTCGATTCCCATGGCGTTACAGCCGAACAGTCCGCCCAGCGCTGCGCTCTCCTCGGTGGGATTCGGCGGGAATACCCAAGGCTCTTTCCTTAAAAAGGCATGGAGCTGCTCCAGCGTGACGCCTGCCTCAGCATACAAGACCGGCCCTTCTCTCAGCTCCAGTCCCTTCAGGCCCTGGCAGTCCACAATCAGTCCGCCCTCTGGCACGGCTCCCCCAGTCAGCCCGGTACGGGCTCCCTGGGGCGTAACGCGCAGCCCGCTCCTCCGGGCATGGTCTACGGCCTCACAGGCTTCCTCGAAGCTTCCGGGAAAGCAGACCGCATCCGCTCTGCCGCGGATGCGGGATTCGTCCCTCAGACACCGCTCATATTTTTCTGTCATCGCCTCAATTTTCATGTCTCTGCTCCTCTGCCTGCTTTTCCCAGGCCTCTAAAACCTCCAGGGCATCGCCCACAATTCCGTAATTCGCGCCTTTAAAAACCGGCGCGTCAGGGTCATTGTTGACCGCCACCAGTTCTTTTACATTCTCGACCCCTGCCATAAAGGGCGCCGCGCCCGACACGCCCAGTGTGACGCACAGCTCAGCCCTGAGCACATGGCCGGACTGGCCGATAATATCCGCCACGTCGGCCCACCCGTTGATGGCTGCTGCCCGGGTGCAGCCGCAGGCGCCGCCCCAGGCCCGGGCCAGCTGCTTCAGCCGCTCATAGTTTTCTCTGGAGCCAAGTCCCCTGCCGCCCACCAGCACCAGCTTTGCCTCCTCCAGCGGGTTCTTTTCCCTGCTGGCCTTGAGCTTCCGGTCCAGGCAGTAGCCGTAGTGCTTAAGTACAGGGCTCACCTCTGTAATGGCAGCTTGTTCTGTCTCTCCAACAGGGCTCTCCGATACCGGCCCGGCCTTGGAAACCGACAATACAAGCGGCCGCCCCTGAGGCCGGCAAACTGCGTCGGCGTGGGAATTGTAAACCTGACGCCGGACCCAGAACCCATCCTCGTCCTCGCCCACAGCCCGGCAGCCGGTCAGGCAAGCACCACCGATCCTGAGAGACAACCGTACTGCCAACGCCCCAGCTTCCCCGGTAAAGACCAGGAGCTCAGGCTTTCGCTCCTGATACAGGGCTTCCAGACTGTCCAACAGATTTTCGGGCAGAGCCTCGCCGCCCACCGGGCAACGCACCATGCGGTTGATACCCGCCGCACAGCAGGCCGTCTCTGCCACGTCCTCTGTCCCATCGCCCAGATACCAGGCCTCTCTCTGAACGCCTTTTGCCACAAAACCGCTGATAAAAGCATTTATGCGTCCGGCTGTTTTCAGGATATCATCTTCTCTTGTAAAAACACAGACTACTTTCATGATATCATCCCCTCAATCCATTTTTCATACACCACGCCGGCCTTTGCAGCGCCGCTCTCTCCCTCGATCATGACACATTCCTTCACACTACTCTCGCGGCTAAAATCAGGCAGAATTGTGTCTTCTGTCTTCAAGGCAGGCCACTCCTCGATATCCCGCTTGGACGCGGCCATTTTCTCCCGCAGCGTCGCCACCCTCAGGTAGGCGTACTCTGCGTCACCCACCGAAGCTGCTACCGGACATTTGAGCTTGAGGGCTTCCAGCCCTTCTGGGGTCTCATGTTCGAGCATAAGCTGTCCGCTTTCAAGCAATGCCGCTACGGTGTCTTCGACAAAGGGAAGCCCCAGCAGCTCAGCCGACAGCGGCGGCACCATGCCGCTGTCGGCCATACCGGCCTGTTTGCCGAAAAGCACCAGGTCGAAATTTCCGCTTTTTATAAAATCAGCCAACAGCGCCGCCACAGTCTCAGGGCAGAATTCTCTGCGCTCAAGCGGAATATTAACCACCCTGTCATAGCCCACAGCGTACAGGCCCTTCATCAGGCTTGCCAGACCCCCGCCAACGGTCACGGCAGTGCACTCCGCACCGGTATCTGCCGCCATCTCTTTCAGCCGCAGGGCCATTTCCAATGCCGTCTCATCAAAGCAATTGATCATCTTCTTTACATAGCTGGTGTCCAGTCCTCTGGAAATATCCTTCCAGTCCGTCTCCAGAACCTGATCGAGGTCTGGTACAATTTTAAAGCATACGCAAATTTTCATTTTGTCCCCTTTGGTGTTGTCATTATTCCTGCTTTCAGGCTCCATCCCTAAAATCAGATTAAACCACATCCTCTCTCCGGGCTTTTGAGGCCGTCTGTTGAAGGAGGGTGCAGTTTTGAATACAGTTTTATTTAATTATAACAAATTTTGACTTCGTTTTCCTCTACTAAAAACACATCTTTTTAAAAGAACCCGTATCGTCACGATACGGGTTGGTCTGTTCTCTGTATTTTATTTTCGTTCTGCCAACGGTGAAAATCCTCCAGGCGTTCCCTCAGCCACTGTTCGTTGTCCCCATAGTTCCGCATTGGGCCGCCCATTCCACGTCCCGATGAGTCCGCTTTTGCCAGCAGCAGCAAATCCTCCGGGCATAACGACTTTTTAAACAGCCGTCTGGTGGCCTTTTCCGATGAGTTTTGCAGGTACAGGCCGTTTGGGCGCATATGGTACTCCACATGGTTTAACACCAGACGGCGAGTCTCCTGGTCGACGCCAAAACGTTCCATAAAGCTCTGTGCCAAAGGCACTCCGCTTTTTTCATGACCGTAAGACACAATCTTTCCATCCTTTTTCGCTGTGCAGACCGCTTTTCCATAATCGTGGCAGAGCGCTGCCAGCATAAAAGCAAAGGGGCTCCACGCCTGCGTCCGAAGCCTGGCTGCCTGGTTCATTACCAGAATGGTATGAGTAAAGGCGTCTCCCTCAGGGTGGTATTTGGGATTCTGTGCGATGCCCCGCAGGGCCAGCAGCTCCCTGAAATTCTCACCGTCAAACTCAATTTCCCTAAAATCCTCAGTGGACAGAAGCAATGTTTTCAGCCTTTCGAGCATGGGGTTCATCTCCTTTCCTAAATGATCTCCTGACAAATATTTTATAATTAAATATACCCTGAAAATATTAAAAAATCTTAACTTTTTTATTCAGCCTTTACCGCCTCTCCCCGGCGCAGAAAACGCAGTGTCGGAAGCACCAGAGGAATGGCAATCGCAAAGGTCAGAACATCGGCAATGGGCTGGCATATCTGAACGCCCAGCAGTCCGAACGCCATTGGCAGAAGCAGGATCAGCGGCAGAAAAAACACCCCCTGGCGCGCCACTGAGAGGATACTGGCCTGGGTCACCTTCCCAATGTTCTGAAGCAGCATGTTGCACAGCGTCACCCAGCCCAGGAGCGGAAAGGTAATACACTGCAGGCGCAGAGCCTCTGCGCCAATGGCAATGACCTGAGCGTCATCCGCCCTGAACAGTGAAATGAGGCCCGGGGCAAAAATTTCTCCAAGGCTGGAGAGTACCACCAGCACCACCGAGGCCACCACCACACAGAACCAGAAGCCCCGGCGCACGCGGTCATAACGCCTGGCCCCATAGTTAAAGCCGCACACAGGCTGAAAGCCCTGCCCAAAGCCCAGCACTGCCGAGGCAGCAAACTGGGTCAGCCGCGTGACAATGGACATGGCCGCAATGGCCGCGTCGCCAAAGGGGCCGGCTGCGGTGTTCAGACAGATAGTCGCCACACTGGCGAGCCCCTGCCGGCAAAGGCTTGGCAGGCCACCGTTTACGATGGCGCGGTACCGGGCAAGGCTTGGCGAAAAATGCCGGAAGCGGATAGGAAGATTGCCCGCCGCTCGGTTACATCCCAAAAGAAGAAGCGAGAAGCTCACGAGCTGGCTGAGAATGGTTGCCAGGGCCGCCCCGCTGATACCAAGCCCAAAGCCAAAGATAAACAGCGGGTCCAGCGCAATGTTCAGAAGCCCGCCGCTGACCAGACCAATCATGGCATAAAAGGCGTTGCCCTGAAGCCTGAGCTGATTGTTAAGCACCAGCGCCGCAGTCATGTAGGGTGCCCCAATCAGGATCAGGTGCGTATAATCCTGGGCGTAGGGCATGATGGTTTCTGTGGCTCCCAACAGCCTGCAGAATGGCTCAGAAAAGCAGAAGCCCAGAAGCATGACCGCCGCCCCGGTCAAAAGCGCACTGAAAAAACCCGTCGCCGCCATGCGCGAGGCCTCCTCTACCTCCTGGGCCCCCAGCTTCCTGGAAATATAGTTGCCGGAGCCCTGTCCGAAGAAAAAACCAATGGCCTGGATAATGGCCATCAGTGAAAACACGATGCCCACAGCCGCTGTAGCGCTGGTGCCAATGCGCCCCACAAAAAAGGTATCGGCCATATTATAAATCGACGTGATCAGCATACTGATAATGGTGGGAACTGCCATCCGGCAGATCAGCGGCTCCACAGGCGTCTCTGTCATCTTTTTAAATTTCTGCTGCTGTGCGTTGTCCTCTTCCACGTTTTTCATCTCCCTGTTTTTTCTTCCCCTATTATACCATTTTCCAAAACGCTTTGCCTAAATTAAAAACCTGCCGTTCCTATAAACAGCAGGTCTATTGGTTTATCCGATTTTTTGAAGAAGCGCGCCCACATACGCCTCTGGTGACTCGCTCTCCATAATTCCGGACATCACGCAGGCTCCGGCAGCGCCTGCCTCCCGTACGCTCTGGATATTTGCCGCCGAAATGCCGCCGATGGCATAAACCGGAATGGGCGCCTCACCACAGATTTCGGATAAAAAGCTCAGCCCTCTGGGCGCCAGGCCCTTTTTACAGTCCGTGGCAAACACATGGCCGGCACTCAGATAATCCGCGCCCAGGCGCAGCGCAATCCTGGCCTGCTCCAGGGAGTGGACGGACACGCCGATGGTCTTAAAATCCTGCCGGAGGCTGGGCTGCGCCTCCAAAACCGGCAGGGGAAGATGGATTTCGGCGTGGTTCAGCTCCCTGGCCACTGCCACGAAGCTGTGGAGAAAAAGCTCAGCGCCGCAGTCTTTGCAGTCTCTCAGGAATGCCACAGCCAGCCCTTTGTAGGCTTCTGGCGTCAGGTCCTTTTCTCTCAGTATAACCTTGCTCACCCCCGATGCCGCAATCCGCGCCACCTGAGCGGCAAACGCACGGCCAGCCGGGCAGCAGCTCCGGTTTGTCACAGCGACAATCTCAAACATAGATATACTCGCTCATGACCGGCTGAAGGTTTTCAGACAGAATCATGCTGTAAATCTCCTCCACAGTCCGGCCGTCGTCGATTTCGAACTGTTCGTCGCCCCGGGCCTCGCCAGAGTGGCCGCCAATACCCACATCGACCCCTGCGGAGATTTTGGTCGCGGCGATTTTGATAATGTTATCCCGGAACCGGGCGCACTCTCGGCTGGAGATGGTAATACTGGCAAAGGGCATGAACAGGCGGTAGGCGGTAATGATCTGCAGAAGCTGGGGCTCATGCACATCCTTTGGGTTAATCTTGTCATTGTTAATGATGGGGCGGAGCCGCGGACAGGAAAAAGCAATCTCCGCATGGGGGTATCTGCGCTGGAGCAGATAGGCATGCATACCGGTGGCAAAGGCGTCCTTCCGAAAGTCGTCAAGGCCCAGAAGGGCAGCGAAGCCCACGCCGCGGATACCGCCGCGGACAGCCCGCTCCTGAGTGTTGAACCGGTAAGGAAAAATCCGTTTTGGGCCCGCCAGGTGCAGTGTCTCGTATTTATCACTGTTGTAGGTTTCCTGAAAGACGGTGACAAAATCTGCCCCGCAGTCGTGCAGATACCTGTAATCCTCTGTGTTCATCGGGTAAACCTCCAGGCCCACTACCTTAAAATATTTTCGCGCGATCCTGCAGGCCTCACCGATGTATTCCACATTGGACATCTTTGGGCTCTCACCGGTCAACAGCAGGATTTCCTCCAGACCGGTAGCTGCAATGGTCTGCATCTCCCGCTCGATCTCTTCTGGGTTCAGCCGGGCGCGGTGTATCTTATTATGGCAGTTAAAGCCGCAATAAATGCAGTAGTTCTCGCAGTAATTCGCAATGTAAAGCGGTGTGAACAGATTGATGGAATTGCCGAAGTGCCTGCGGGTCTCAAGCTGTGCCCGCTGCGCCATTTCCTCCAAATAAGGCATGGCCGCCGGTGACAGCAGCGCCGCAAAATCCTCTGGTTTCAGCGTGGCCTTCTGCAGCGCCCGGCGGACATCCTCCCCGGTGAAGGCCTCATAATCAAAGGCGTCCACTGCGGCCAGCACCTGGTCCATGAGCTCAGAGCCAATGTCCTCCATGCCAGGCAGGCAGGTCATATGGTCGATTCGTTCCTTCATCTTGCCCTCCTATTCCTGTAAAAATCCGGTCAGGGGTGATGAGGCAGCACTGCCGGTTTCCAATACCCGTCCCATGCCGGAAAGGTAAGCGGCGCGGCCGGCTTCTATGGCCTTTTTAAAGGCCTCTGCCATGGCCGGAATATCGCCCGCGGTGGCGATGGCTGTGTTGGCCATGACGGCGGCTGCGCCCATCTCCATTGCCTCGCAGGCCTGTGAGGGCCTGCCAATGCCTGCGTCCACGATAACGGGCAGGTCGATTTCGTCGATGAGAATCTGAATAAACTCGCGGGTACAGATGCCCTTATTGGAGCCGATGGGCGAACCCAGGGGCATGACGGCAGCGGCTCCGGCGTTCTGCATATCCCGGGCGGCGTTGAGGTCTGGATACATGTAGGGCATAACTACAAAGCCTTCCTTTGCCAGGACCTCTGTGGCACGGGCGGTTTCATAATTGTCTGGCAGCAGATACCTGGTGTCATGGATCACTTCAATTTTCACAAAATCCCCGCAGCCCATCTCCCGCGCCAGCCGGGCGATCCGCACCGCCTCTCCGGCGTTTCTCGCCCCTGAGGTGTTGGGCAGCAGGGTTACCCCTTTCGGAATATAATCGAGGATATTGTCGGTTCCGCCTGTATTGGCCCGGCGCAGCGCCAGAGTGATGATCTCCGCCCCGGCTTTCTCCACCGCGGCGCTTACAAGCTCCAGGGAGTATTTTCCCGAGCCCAGAATAAAACGGGATGAAAAGGCGTGTCCGCCAATCATAAGCTGGTCTTTGTTTTCCATGTTGTTTGTCTCCTTTATACTGTTTTGCATTCTAAAATTAATCTCAATACTGTATTGGCCTGATGCCCGGCGCAGATGGCAACCCTCGGTGCCATTAGGCCGCAGCCTGGCTCGGCTGCGGTTTCCCCATCCCCGCAAAGGTAAAAGTTTTCCATCACACGGCGCGTTTTGATCTGGTTGCCGCTCCCGTATCCCGCCATGCCCGACGCCGCCACAAGGGCCTTTTCCGGGCACTGCGTAAGCAGGGTATTCACCAGCATTGCCTTGGCCTCGGGGTTGTCAAAGGCCTCGCAGACAATGGGGTCCTCTTTAAAAAGCGCTGGAGCGTTCTCCCTGGTTACCCGCAGTGTCTCAGCCACCACCCGCACAAAGGGATTGACCTCGGCGATCTCCTGCTTCAGCGCCTCGGCCTTGGACATACCCAGATGGCTGATCCGGTACTGCTGCCGGTTCAGGTTACTGGGCTCCACCACGTCAAAGTCCACCAGATGCAGGGTTCCCACACCGGTGCGCGCCAGACTGAGGGCAATGTTTGAGCCAAGTCCGCCAAGGCCAGCCACAGCCACCCGGGCCTTCCTGACCTTTTCATGCACGCCGGGCGTGTGGCGGGCACAGAGCATTTCCTCCAGGCAGTCCTCTGGCGGCAGTTTCCCTTTCTCGATGGTGGTTATCACGTCTCCCTTATGTAAAGGGATATCTTCGCCGCTCTGGTAGCCATTCAGGATCACCACCCGGTTTTCACTGGTAAACCCCAGCTCTCTGCAGAGCGCGTACAAGCTCTCCGCCCTTGTTTCATAGCCTTTTCCATTCAGCCTTATCCACATCTCAGCCACCGCCCACAAAGCAGACGATCTCCATTCGGTCTCCGTCTTTTAACGTTCTGGTCTCATAGGCATCCTTTGGTACAATTTCACCGTTCAGCTCTACGGCCACCCGGCTGTGCTCATAGCCCGACTGATCTAAAAAGGCCTTCAAGCACAGACCGTCTGTACAGGGACAGGTTTTGCCATTCACTGTGATCATCCTTTTCCTCCTTAAATTAAAAAAGCAAAAAAAGCCTCACGAAGTTCTACACCCGCGGTGGTGTACCCCTTCGTGAGGCTTTTTCTGCTCACTCTGCTTAATAAGATAGCACAGTTTTTTTTAAGTGTCAAGTTTTATACAAACCGGGACGTAACGTTTTATTACTTCCCAAAACGCCAACCCGTATCGCCGTGATACGGGTTGGATTTTGACTCACAGCATCAACTGGCCTTTTGTCTGCGCTGTTTCCACGCGCCGGCTGCCACCGCAGTGGTCACAAACGCCAGGACCAGGGCCGCGCCGCCGGCCTGACGTGCATTGGCTGCCGTCCCGGTATGCGGGTTAAGCGCCTCTGCTTTCTCCTGCGTTTCAGGCTTTACAGGCTCTGGCTCCGGTTTTGGCTGCGGCTGCGGTGTCTCGTTGATGGTCAGTTTTTCCTTCACCTCCACATTCACCGCAATGTCGCCGCTGTAATTATTGA
This sequence comes from Eubacterium sp. AM05-23, assembly GCF_003477535.1. NCBI lineage: Bacteria > Bacillati > Bacillota > Clostridia > Eubacteriales > Eubacteriaceae > Eubacterium > Eubacterium sp. AM05-23. Next base: position 177,830 of record NZ_QUDF01000007.1, on the reverse strand, counting down.
CCAGCACATCGTCGGCATCTCCGATCCGGATGCCATGGGGGCCGTCTGGAAGAAGGTCAAATACCAGCGCGCCGTCTCCATCCAGAACACCGGTCTGAACAGCACCGCCATCGACCTGATACTCGACGGTTTTTCCGGCCAGGCTGCCCATCTCGGCGGGGCCTGTCACTTTAATCGAAACCGCGTAAGGCTTGGGCTCGTAAGCGCCTGCAGTCTGGATTCTTCCCTGTGAGGGGGGTACCAGGAAGCTGCCGCCGCCCTCTGCAGTCAGCCTGGTCAGGTGATCGCGGAACACTTCCTCCAGGCTCCCGCCCTCACCCACACTGGGCAGACCCACCAGCATACTGTAACCGTCGCCGCCGGCGATCTCGTAATCGTTGGAGCAGAGGACAATTTTTGTGGTGGTGTCATCCCGGCTCAGCGGCTCACTGCTGCCGTCCAGATATATGGCGGTCACCCGGCTGCCTTCCTCGCCTGCCTGAGTATCTCTCGGGGGCTTTCCGGGATCATAGGTAAAGGACATGCCGCTGATCTGGGGAAAACAGCCTCCCTGTCCGGATATCAGCCCGGTTTCCGGGTCCTGGGAGACTACCTTGCTCACACCGTTTTCCATGGCTTCGTACAAAATGGCCGGTGTGACCTCTTTAAAGGCCAGGGTATTGCCAAAGGGCAGGACGTTGATACTGTCGCCAACAGTGATGGCGCCCCGCTTGATGGTGGCCCGCACACCGCCGCCGTTTTCCAGCGCTACGATGGGCAGATTTTTATAGGGGCTGTCCTTGTACGCGTCGCTGGCCAGCAGCTCCCTTGCCTCCTGGGCCATAGCGTCTGCGATGAGGCTGCCCAGATTGATCTCTCCGACTCGTGCGATGTTACTGCTGCCAACCCAGCCTCCCCACAGAGCGGTGCGGGTATTGCCAATGACGGGCTTTAGTTTTTCCTCATTGGCAGCCACAAGCTGGTCTGCCAGGGCAGTCACTGCAGGGTCTGGATTATAAACCTTAAAAGCGGTCTCCGCGTCGATGAGCTTACCGGAAACAGTATTTGTGCCGTTGTCCATTGTCACATTGATCTTCCCGATGTTTTTGGAGCTGCTGCCAGTCTGCTCGATCAAAATGCCACTTTGGGGTTCTACTTCTGAATAGACAGTGTGGCTGTGGCCGTCAATGATCATATCCAGCCCGCTGCCGGCGCCGAGGGCTTCGGCCAGGCCGACGCTGCTGTTTTCTTTGCTGGTGGACGGGTCCACGCCCAGATGGGCCAGACAGATAATGACCTCTGCGCCCTGGGCCTTCAGGGTGGCAATCATCTCCCGGGCCACAGGCTCTACGGGGTTAAAGGCAATGCCCTCAATTCCCTTCGGGTTGGTCTTGGTGGCGGTTTCAGGCGTAGTGACGCCAAAAATCCCGATTTTTACGCCGTCTCTTTCAATGATGGTATACTGGCCGTTGTTGGTCTGGGTGCCGCCCGCGTAGGGGATGCCCTCCAGGATAGGCCGGCCGGTATCCTTATAAACCGTATTGGCGGACAACACAGGAAAATCCGCGTTTCTCACATTTTCAAGCAGAACGTCCTGCCCGTAATCAAATTCATGGTTGCCAAGGACCATGGCGTCGTATTTTGCCGCGTTCATCAGAGTAATGACATCCGCGCCCTGGCTCAGCGCGGCCAGGGTACCGCCCTGAGTTGCATCTCCGGCGTCCACCAGCAGGGTATTTTCAGCTTTTTCGGTGGCCTCCCGAACACCAGCGGTCTCGTCCGCCCCAATGGTGCTGGTGCCGCTGCTGACCAGCGCGCCGTGCATGTCGTTGGTGTGGAGAACGGTCAGGTTTTTCGGCGCGTTTTCCGCCGCGGGAATAACCGTTTCTGTATCCGCCGCGGCCGGCGCTGTGTTTTCTTCCAGGGCTTCTGTCTCTTCCTGAGCCGCTCCAGTGGCTTCTGCCACCTGAGCAAAAGCCGGCGTTATGGGCATCGCTCCGATAACAAGCATCAACGCCAGCGCAAGGGCTGTGATACTTTGGCTCAGATAATGTCTTTTCCTCTTAAACATTTTTCCTCTCCTCTCTGCTTTTACAGATGTTTGATTTTATTATACTCAGGCGCCCTTCTGTTTTCAAGAAAATGCTGTACTTCGTTCAGATTCTTAAAAACGCCGTCAGCTCCCTCGTAGATATGAGCATCCGGTTCCCGAAGATCCTCCACAAAAAACACCGGGATTCCGCCTGACCGGGCCGCCTCAAACCCGGAATAGGCGTCCTCCAGCACCAGGGCCTCCCCAGGCGCTATGCCCAGGGCCGCGCAGGTTTTTAAAAAGATTTCTGGATCCGGCTTACTCTTTTCCACCTCCTCACCGGATGTAATGTGGTCAAAATAGTGTGGAAGTTCGGTGATCTTGAGGTAGTGGTCGATCATCTCCCGGTCACTGGAGGACGCGATGGCGGTTTTAATTCCCTGCCCAGCCAAATATTTTAACAGGCTGACCAGCCCCGGCTTAATGATCCCGGCACCCTGCTCGTTGACAAGCTCCCGTTTGATCTCATGGGAGCGGCGGTGCCACTGCTCAATGGGCGCGCCGGCTCCAAAATACTGGGAAAAAAGCGCACGCACGCCTTTTTTACCCAGTCCCAGCTTCTTCCTTGTAATGTCCATGGTATAGCGAAAGCCATTTTCTTCCCCAGTCCGGGTCCATGCCTCGTGGCTTAGCCGCTCCGTGTCAAACATGAGGCCATCCATATCAAAAATAACCAGCTCTGGTTTTTTATTTATCATGCTCACTCTCTTTTCTAATGTAATATGGCCTTATTCTATCACAAACAAACGGTACTTTAAAGCAAAAAACAAAGGGTATCACTGCGATACCCTTTAAAAACAAAAAAAGATACAACCTGTCAGACATTGTATCCGGCAGGATTGTATCTATTTATCTTAAATTAATGGGGGACCTGTGTTAGTGACGCAGTCAGACTTTAGCTTTCTGCGAATAGGTGGTATGGAGCAGCTCGTGCGCTTTGTGACCACCCGGTTCACCAAGGAATTCGTCATAAATCCGGATGACGGAGGGGTTCTGGTGGGATTTCCGGTATTTTTTGCCGGCATCCTCACTGTAAAGGGCCTTTGCTCTCTCGGCACGGATATCCACTTCCATTTTCCGTTTTGCGGAGATAATGGGCTGTCCGCCGCCGTTGACACAACCGCCTGGGCAGGCCATAAGCTCGATGAAATGATAATCCTTGAATTCACCGCTCTTAATGCCTTCCATAACCTTACGGATATTGGAGCCCCCGCTGGCAACCGCTACTTTAACGGTCATATCAGGGGTTACTTCCACTTCTGCAGTCTTAAGACCATCGACGCCGCGGACGGCTTCGTAGTCAATTTCCTGAATATCCTTGTCATTTAAGACGTCGGCCACTGTACGGACCGCGGCTTCCATGACGCCGCCGGTTGCGCCGAAGATAACAGCAGCGCCGGAGTAATCACCGTAATACGGGTCAAATTCTTCGTCAGGCAGTGCCGGGAAATCCAGACGGGCTTCCTTGATCATTCTGGCCAGCTCGCGGGTGGTGATGGAGATATCCACATCCTGATTGCCATCCACACTCAGCTCGTCGCGCTGTACCTCATATTTTTTCGCGGTACACGGCATTACTGAGACGACGACCAGATCCTTGGGATCAATACCGTTCATTTCGGCATAGTGGCTCTTTAAGAGCGCGCCAGTCATATTCTGAGGTGATTTACAGCTGGAAAGATGCGGGATCATTTCCGGATAATAGGTTTCGATCATCTTGATCCATCCTGGTGAGCAGGAGGTGATCATGGGCAGGACGCCGCCGTTTTTCACACGGTTGATCAACTCGGTGCCTTCTTCCATGATGGTAACGTCGGCGCCGAAATCGGTGTCGAAAACACCGTCAAAATTCAGTCTTCTCAGGGCTGCTGCCAGTTTCCCGGTAACATTGGTTCCCATGGGGAGGCCAAATTCTTCGCCGAGGGCAGCTCTTACTGCCGGCGCAGACTGAACCACAACGGTTTTGGTCGGATCGCCCAGAGCGTCCCATACCCTGTTGATGTCGCTTTTTTCTTTCAGAGCGCCAACCGGGCAGTTGACAATGCACTGACCGCAGTTAATACAACCGACTTCTGCGATGGATTTATTGAATACTGGCTGTACCTGGGAGGTAAAGCCGCGGCCTACAGCGCCCAGAACGCCGATTTTCTGTACTTTATTACAGATCGCCAGACAGCGCTTGCACAGCACGCATTTGGATTCGTCACGCACGATGGACGGTGACAAATTGTCGATATGGTGGCCGGATTTTTCGCCTTCAAAAGGAATGTCGCTGATGCCCAGATCTTTCGCCAGGCTCTGCAGTTCACAGTTTTCGCTGCGGATACAGGTGGTACATTCACGGTTGTGGTTGGATAAAATCAGCTCCAGGTTAACACGTCTTGCCTTCCTAGCTCTCGGTGTGTTGGTGAGCACTTCGATTCCAGGCGCTACCGGATAAACACAGGCCGCCTGGAGCGCTTTCGCGCCGACCACTTCTACCAGGCACATACGGCAGGCACCAATTTCATTAACGTCCTTTAAATTACATAAAGTCGGAATATCAATATTGTGTCTTCTGGCTGCTTCTAAAACCGTAATCCCTTCTGGAACGGTGATTTCCATATTATTTATTTTAAATGTTACATCGCTCATAGTCATTTATCCTCCGATCAGGCTTTCGCAATCGCGTTAAACGGGCAGGCTTCAATACAGGCGCCACATTTCACGCACTTCGCTGCGTCGATAACATGCGGTTTTTTCTTTTCGCCGGTGATCGCGTCGCCCGGACACTTCTTGGCACAGATACCGCAGCCTTTACATTTTTCTTCGTCGATGACATAGTTCAGCAGGTTACGGCAGACGCCGGCCGGACATCTCTTTTCGTAGATGTGGGCTTCATATTCATCTCTGAAATATTTGATGGTGGATAATACCGGGTTCGGGGCTGTCTGGCCCAGGCCGCAGAGCGCGGAAGCCTTGATACCTTCTGCCAGTTCTTCAAGACGTTCGATATCGCCTTCTTCACCCTTGCCGTCACAGATGCGTTCGAGGATTTCAAGCATACGCTTTGTACCAATACGGCACGGCGGGCACTTACCACAGGATTCGTCCTGGGTAAAATCGAGGAAGAAACGGGCAACGTCAACCATACAGTTGTCTTCATCCATAACGATGAGACCGCCGGAGCCCATCATGGCGCCGATACTGATGAGGTTGTCATAATCGATGGGGATATCCAGCTCGGAGCTTGGGATACACCCGCCGGAGGGGCCGCCTGTCTGGGCTGCCTTGAAGGCCTTGCCGTTGGGAATACCGCCGCCGATTTCATAAATAACTTCTCTGAGTGTTGTCCCCATGGGGATTTCAAGAAGACCGGTGTTGTTAATTTTACCGCCAAGGGCAAATACCTTGGTGCCTTTGGATTTTTCTGTACCAACAGAAGCGAAGGATTCCGCACCTTCTAAGATAATGGTCGGAATATTCGCGTAGGTTTCAACGTTGTTCAGAACCGTCGGACGTTCAAAAAGACCCTTGTTAGCCGGGAACGGCGGTCTTGGTCTTGGTTCGCCACGTTTACCTTCGACAGAGTTCATGAGCGCGGTTTCCTCACCGCAGACAAAAGCGCCGGCGCCCAGACGGATTTCCAGATCAAAGCTGAAGTCTGTGTCGAAGACATTGTCCCCTAGCAGGCCGTAGTCTTTTGCCTGGTCGATGGCAATCTGGAGACGCTTAACAGCGATCGGGTACTCAGCACGGACATAGACATAGCCTTTCTGCGCGCCGATAGCGTAAGCGGCAATGGCCATGGCCTCAATAAGGCGGTGCGGGTCACCTTCCAGAACGGAACGGTCCATAAACGCGCCAGGGTCACCTTCATCGGCGTTACAGGCTACGAATTTTACCCCGTCCGGTGAATCAGCGTTGTAAGCGAACTGCCATTTTAAACCAGTTGGGAAACCGCCGCCCCCACGGCCGCGGAGTCCGGAAGCCTTGACTTCGTCGATAACTTCCTGAGGCGTCATTTTGAACAGTACCTTTTCGAGGGCCATATAACCGTCAAAAGCAATATATTCTTCAATGTCTTCAGGGTCGATAACGCCGCAGTTGGCAAGCGCGATACGTTTCTGTTTTTTATAAAAACCGAGTTCATTGATTGAAAGCGGATGTTCGCCTTCTTTCTTTTCGGAGTAGATCAGTCTTTCCAACGGACGGCCTTTTACCAAATGTTCTTCAACCAGTTCTGGAATATCACTTGGTTCGACACGGCTGTAGAAAGTGCCTTCAGGATATACGATTACAACAGGACCAAGCTCACACAGGCCAAAACAACCCGTTATGACAAGTTCAACTTCGTCCATTAATTCATGTTTGATCAGTTCTTTTTTGAATTCTTTTACCAGTGTCTGGGAGCCGGAAGATGTACAGCCAGTCCCACCACAAAGCAGAATCTGCGAGCGTTTAAAAGCCATTTACCTTCCTCCTTATGCCTGTTTGACGGGTTCGATGACTTTTCCGTCAACGATGGTCATGGTGTATTCTTCGACTACTTTGCCGTTTTTCAGATGTTCGTCCACAATGCGCTGTACTTTTTCCGGCGTCATTTTGACATAGGTAACCTTTTCACCTTCCGGATTGTAAACTTCGACAATGGGTTCAAGACGGCAAACGCCAATACAGCCAGTCTGGGCAACGGTAACGTCCTTTAAGCCCTGTGTTTCCACTTCTTCCATTAATTTGACCATAACAGGTCTGGCACCGGCGGCGATCCCACAGGTTGCCATCCCAACAACCACACGGTAGCCATCTTTGCCTTTTCTCAGATTAATTTCTTCAAGTTTCTTGCTTCTGATCGCTTTTAATTCTTCTAAGGATTTCTTCATTTTACTCCTCCGTAATTTCTTCGAGTCCTTCTTCAACATAGCCCCTGATCCAGTTTAAAACATCCGGATCATTCATGAGGCTGTCTTCCCCGAGAATCTCCTTGATCTCTCTTGAGTCAAATACAAATTCACGCTCGTTATACCTCTGTACATATACAAGCTCAGCCTCCCCAAAGGACATGAGCATGGTGATCACACTGTCGGGCATATTTCCCAGCGGCATCCGGTCAATGTGGTCATAGGCGAAAGATGCGTAAACCCGCGTTCCTACATTTTCCTCTGACTGGATCTCAAACCGGCCGTCACAGCCTTCGGCCGCATCCTTAAACAGCGAAAGACCAAGGCCTACACGCCTTGTGGTCCGCGTGGTTACAAAAGGATCGGTAATATTGGGCAGTTTATCGGCTGGTATTCCCTTACCATTATCCTCAATGATAATCTCAAGCAGATTACCGTCTACGTTTTCATTAATGGTTAATTTTACCAGACTTGCGCCCGCCCGAATGGAATTCTGTGTAATGTCCAGTATATGCAGCGATAACTCTTTCATGGTTAAGCCCTAATCAGTATTTTGCGAGAATGTCTTTTACTTCGTTTACACTCAAGCGTCCGTAGACATCTTCATTGATGCTCATAACCGGAGCCAGACCGCAGGCGCCTACACAACGCGTTGCGTCGACTGAGAACTTGCCGTCCTCTGTGGTGTCGCCAACAGCCAGACCAAGGGTATCGGTAACCTTGTCCAGAATAGCCTGAGAGCCTTTTACATAGCACGCTGTCCCCAAACAGACGCCAATTTTGTACTTGCCCTTTGGCTTTAAGGTAAACTGGGAGTAAAATGTTGCTACCCCATACACTTCTGTTAAAGGAATATCGAGTTCATCTGCAATGGTTTGCTGCAGCTCGATGGGCAGATAACCGTATTTTTCCTGTGTTTCCTGCAGAATCTGCATCAGACAGCCTGGAACGTCACGGTGTTCAGCAACGATTTCCTTTACAACATCCAAATTGTCAATAGGTACTAATTCAGCCAACTTAAATCCTCCTCTTGTTTTCGCAATCCTCATTTATTGCTCAATTTTTACTATTCTATTATAGCACAGTCTTCGTTATTTACTTAACATTTTTAAATGTAATCTTTTACCTTAAATATTAGCTTAAGAACACGTTCGAACAAGAAAATACCAGTATATACAAGTTAAAATATTACTCTTTCCCATTTTTGACCCTAAAAAAACAGAACTGTTTTTTTCAGGCGCTTCCAAAATAGCAATTTTTTACCTTTATTCTGTTGTGCCGCCTAAATATTCAATTAAGGTGGATTTTCTTAAATCTGGCAGATCAATGAAATATTCACGTTCGGCCATGTCCTCCAGCTGATGGGCGTCGGAGCCGTGAATAAACTGGTATTCCCTGAAAAAACGAAATTTCTTTTTTGCCTCCTCCACAGTCGTTGCCTTGGACAGTTCCACAGTCTTTACCGGCAGATCCGGCGGGATAAACCCCAGCGATACCATAATACTGTAGGATTTCCTGTCGATGTGAGCCGGTACGATAATGCCACCCAGCGGCTTAACCATTTCGGCCAGCTCATCAATGCCAATATCCGTCGCTGAGATCAGCAGCTTGTCCACTTCACCGATAATCTCATCCTCAGCGTCTAAAATGTACTGTGGGCCAAAATAATCGGGTTTATTGGGGATATCCGGCAGATGCTCATACAAGATGGCATCCAGCGCCATCGCACCCTCTAGGGTATCAAAATATGCCAGAATATGGGCTTCCTCCTTGGTGGTTACCTCGATGCCCGGCAGCACGCACAGGCCCTCGCCCTTTGCCACTTCAAAAAGGGCGGGCAGGTTTTTAGCGGTATTATGATCGGTCAGCGCAATGTAGTCAACCTCCTTCAGCAGAGCCATGCCCACGATGTTGTTAGGGGTCATGCCCATATCGCCGCAAGGTGACAGGACAGAGTGCATGTGCAGATCAATGGCGACAGTGCTCATTTCAGATGCCTTTTTCTCCCAGGAAGGTACAAACCTGATAAGCGTTCATTTCAGTGGTAATGATCGGAATGTTTTCCTCCGTAGCCTTGGCCAGGGTGTCTTCTTCAATTTCCGCGCCCTCAGGAATAATAATGCAGGCCATCTCTAAAAGTGTCGCCACAGCGATGATATTCATGTGCGTCTGGATCGTCACCCACGCGCAGTTATTATCCGCATTGGCCATCACCCAGCTCAGCAGGTCGCCCACGTAGCCGCTCTCGATCTCACGGTCCAGGGATACAGTATCGTTGGCGCAGACAAAGCGTTCGTCCGCCAGCAGTTCTTTTACGTTCATTTTTCCTCCTCGGTTTCCTCATTATTTTCATTTTTATTCTTCATGGGATGCCCCACTTGAAGCAGTTCACTTGTGAGCTTTGAAAGCTCCAGAACACGGTCCTTCAAAACGAAGACACAGTCGATCTCACGGGCATTGCCCATAACGATGTCCTCGGCCAGTGCCCGGCAGCCCGGCGCGCCGCAGGAGCCGCAGTCCAGCCCCGGAAGCTTGGCTTCCAGTTCCTCGATGGCATGCATTTTTTTGATGGCCTCTCCCATATCCTCATCCAGAGGCTTGGGGCCACGCGGCATCAGCTTTTCCTTCTGATGCATCATGCCGGTATTGTACAGGTTTTTGATATAGGCCTCCTCCAGATGCTTATGGGAATCCATGCGCTCCAGCTTAGCCCTCTCCTCAATATACATTTTGGCCACAAAATTATTCTCTACGGTCAGACAGCCGCCAACGCAGCCGCCCAGACAGGCGAGCCCCTCAAAAAAATCAATGTTGTCAAGCTTGCCATTTTCAATCTCCTCAAGGACCTTGATGACATTGGAAATTCCGTCCACATGCAGCACTTTTTTGTTTTTCAGATAGCTGCTCTCCCCGCCGGACACTGCCCAGCTAAAGCCCTCAGCCGATGAATTATGAATCCCATCCTCCACCTCGACAGTTTTCATGGCGCCCATCAGCGGCGCGTAAATATCCTTGATGGCAATGGCGCCGTCAATGGTAGAAAACAAATCGTCGCTTGGCAGCGGGTTGCTCACCTCTGTGGCCTTGGCGGCGCAGGGTGTTATAAAGAATATCCCGATATCCTCACTCCTGAGCTTTTTACTCTCAATCAAACGTTTTCGCGTAATCCTCGCGGTCAGCCCCATGGGCGCCTTCAGCCGGTTAATGTTGCCTGTCAGCTCCGGAAAGCGCACCTGAATCAGCTTCGCCACCGCCGGACAGGCCGATGAAATCATCGGCTTCGGATAGTGTTTGGCTGTAAACTCATACTTGATGGCCCGGCCGATGATCTCGGCGCCAAAGGCCACCTCCACAATTTCGTCAAAGCCCAGTGATTTGAGCGCTGATAAAATGCGGTCGATGGAGTATTTCATCTTAAACTGCCCCAGCAGCGTCGGCGCCGGAATGGCGACCGTGTACTTATAGTCCTTGATTTTGGAGAGCGGATCGGTTTTTGCCATTTTCGCGTGGTGCGGGCAGACCCGGATACACTCGCCACAGTCAATGCACTTTGACTCGATGATCTTGGCCTTGCCCTCCCGCACGCGGATAGCGCCGGTCGGACAGGATCTCAGACAGGTTGTGCACCCCAGGCACTTGTCTTTATCCAGATACACCGAATGCATTAATTTATCCATCAGTTTCACCTCATCCCCCAGATTTTACAATTTGAAATACATCTTTATTTTTGTTCCTTCTCCTACCTTTGAATGTATCTCAAAGTCATCTGCATTTTTTTCCATATTCGGCAGCCCCATCCCTGCGCCAAAGCCCATTTCACGGACCTTGTCACTGGCGGTTGACCATCCCTCGGTCATCGCCAGATCCACATTGGGAATCCCTGGCCCCACATCCTCCAGACGCAGGGTTACAGCGTTTTCATCCACCTCTAAAATGATCTGCCCGCCGTCGGAATGGATGGCGATGTTCATCTCGCCCTCATATCCGGCAATGGCGATATGGCGGATCACCTTGCTGCTGATGCCGAGCTGCTGGAGGCTCCGCTTTATTTTGCGTGAAGCCTCACCGGCCTTTTCAAAATCTCCCTTTTCTACATCAAATACCAATTCATAGCTCATTTTTCGGTATTGCCCCCTTAAGTCCGTTGTGGTATAAGATTCCGCAGGATTCAAACAGCGGGTAATCGGTGGTCATGATCAGCATGTCAATGTCCTCCGCCATTTCCAGCAGCTCCTCACCCGGCACCTTGCTTCTGACAAAAACAATGCTGTGCATGTTTGCCATGTCCACGGTATTAAAAACCTGCTTGTTCACAAGCCCGGTGAGCAGTATGCCATCCTCCTTGGCGTACCGAAGCACATCGCTCATGAGGTCGCAGCCGCAGGCTACGTACACATCCTCATCCAGATGCTCTTCTCCTGTTAAAACCCGTGCGTTCAGTAGTTCCTTGACTTCCTGTAACTTCATTTTTGTTCTCCCCTCAAAAATTACTTAAAGATATTTGGTCGTGTGACGCCTTTGGGGCTCAGGGGCATGTGTTTTCACGCAGACGTAAAACACACGTCCCTTTGGCCCTGGCGTCATAAAATAATGCCGCTGTAGCTCAGCTCATTATGGTCCAGAATCCGTTTTTCATCGCCGCTGCAGGTAAACAGCAGAACCTGCTGTCCCTGGCTGATATTCCAGAGAAAGCGTACCGCTTCGGTTTTTCTCGCCAGATCATACTGCACAAACGGGTCGTCCAGCACAAAGGGCAGGGATTTGTCAAATTCAAGCACATTGCCCACGCCAAAGCGCAGCGCAAAGTAAATCTGGTCGATGGTGCCGCCGCTCAGCTTCTCAATATCCAGAAGATCGCCGTTTTCCGGGCTCACAACCTTCACCTGAAGCTTGTCATCAATTTTAACTTCCTTATATTTACGGGTGATGCTGTGCAGCACATCGCCGATTTTATCATTGAGCACCGGCGCGCAGTCATAATGCTTTTCCTTGGAGAGCCGGCCGAAGATATCCAGCGCCATATCGCAGGCCCGGAGGTCTTCTTCATATTCACTGATCTGATTTTTAAGGGTTTCGATTTTTTCCCGGGTTTCCACCGGATTGCTCACACTGCTGATGAGCATGCTGTTTTCACCCTGAAGCCTGGAAACCTCCTGGTTAAAGGCCAGCAGCGCTTCGCGGGCGCGGATCTTTTCACCGTCCGGTGCCACCATGATAACAGGATTGTCCTCCTCACCGGCGTCGGGGTCAACCTTAATCATATTGCCGCCGCCCAGCTCATCGTAAAGGCGTTTGTTGGCCGCAAGCTCTGCCCGGACCTTTTCAAGCTCACTTTTATACTGGCAGCCCTCGTTGTAGGCTTCGATGTTTTCCACACCGGCCTCTTCCAGCTCTTCGCTCAGCTCCATTTCAAAGCTTGCCTGGTTGTCGAGAACCTCTTCCAGCTCTTTTTTCTTGTTCTCAACCTGTGTGAGGAACACATTTTCATCCATAGTCAGCTTGTCAAGCCGGTTAAAAATTTCCTCGGCCTTACGCACAAAAGCTTCATATTCTTCCGGAGTATTTTTGCCGTATTTCTGCAAAATGGCTTCCACAGCACTCAGCGGCACCTCATCGTATTCCTCCTGCATGTCCTCCGCAGTTTCAGGCTCCAGACCGCCCGGTGATTTCATTTTGTAGATCATCAGAGCTGCGCCGCCCAGTCCCAAAAACCAGCCCAGGAAGTTCACAAATACCAGCACTGCGCCGGTGAGAAAGTTTCCCGGATTAATGGCGGTGACCAGCACCAGAATGGCGCCCAGCACCATGAGCAGAATAAGCATGCCGTTGGATACCCGGTTCAGGGTAGAGACCTGCACTTCAATATGCTCCTGCTCCCGCTCGATCACGCTGGGGTTTTCCAGCGCGTACTGGTACTTCTGATAATCCATCTGCACCTCGTTGCGGCTCAGTCCCTTCAGGCTGCGCTTAATGCGGTTGCAGCGGCCGGTAATATCCTGGCATTTGCTCTCAAGCGCTTCAATTTCGCGGGACAGCGTCTTGATGCGTTCCCCGGCCCCTTCCAGATTGCTCTGCAAAATTTTAAGCCGCCCGTAGGTGCGGGTGTCAAAGTCCTCGTATTTTTCAAGCTCTGCCAGGCGGCTGCTGAGCGCCTCACCCTCGCTTCTGATCTCACGGACCTTTTCACGCATGTTTTTAAGCTCCTCGCGGGTCTTGGCCTGTGTTTTTTCGGACTGGTTCCGGCATTTGCTCTGGGCTGCCTCGATTTTTTTCTTATACTGCTGGATACGCTTCTGGTTTTTCTGAATCACATTGTAGACACGCTCGCCCTCGTCCAGTGCCCGCTCCAGATCCTTAAGCTCCCGCACGGCCATACCGTAGTTGGATTTGCTCTGGCCATAGTTTCCGATGGATTTTTTCTTATTTTCCAGATAGCCCATGACGCGGTTGAGCGAGATCTCCTCTTTCTGGGCGGTTCCCAGCTCAATGAGGCGGTCGTTCACTTCCTTTGCCAGGTCGGCATCGGAGGCGGAGGCCATCTGCTTGATGTTCACGGTGTTATTATACACCACAGAGTTAATCTTCAGATCGCCCAGCGGCAGATTCTGCCGGGTGACGTTATCGTAGGGATAAAGGGCGGTGATGTCCTCCCCGGTGACGTTGTCATAAATTTTAACCCCGTCCTGCTTTTTCAGAAAGTCGCGCTCAATCCGGATTTCCCGGCCGTCGTCCTGCTCCATGACCATGGCGCCGCAGTAGGTGTCGCTGCCCCAGGGCTTAAAGCGCTCAAACTCCTCGGAGTAGGTCCGCTTTTTGCGGTAGGGCTTGTAAAACCCGAACAGCATCCCTTCAATAAAGTGCTGCACCGTGGATTTTCCAGCTTCGTTTTCACCATAGACCAGGTTAAACCCATCGTCAACCTCAATGACCCGGTCCTTAAATTTTCCAAAAGATGTCAGTATCAGCGTTTTTATTTTCATAGAATTACCTTTTCCTTTAATATCCCTTCCAAACCGTAGTACAGGGCTTTTTTAGTGATGGGAGACGCTTCCTCAAGAAGCATCTCCTGTATGAATTTACCGATCATATTGTCCCTGTTTTCCTTGAGCAGCAGGTCAATATCCAGATCGATTTCGAGCTCCTTGTCGTTCAGTTCAAAATAGTAAAAGGACGGCTGTAATTCATCCTTAAGCCAGTCCACAGAAACCTCCGGGTCCACATAGCCTTTCAGGGTAACCCGGTAGTAGTTCTTCATCCGGTTTTCCTCTGTATCACAGGCGAGAATCCGGTCCTTGATCGTATCAAAACTCATCTCGGGTGTTACCTCAACTTCCAGATCCACGTAGCGGCGCTTCTGGATGGGTACAAACTCACTGACACATTTGTGCGTGTCGATCTTGCCGACGATGACGCCGTGATCACCGCTCTCGCCAAAACTCAGTCCTTCCGGGCTGCCGCAGTAGGCGGCGGTCTCAGTCAGATACTCTGGCTTGTGGATATGGCCCAGGGCCACATAATCAAAATTGGAAAAATCCGATACGTCGATGGGCAGGTAATCGGTCTGCCTGCTGTAGGCGTCGCCGTGAAGCATCAGAATATTATTGCACTCCGGATTAACGGCGATCCCACGCGGAAAGGGCAGGTCGGTATAGGCTTTTTTGACCCAGGACATGCCATAGACCTCGGTTTTAAGGTCTGGAAAATAGACGGATTCCAGTTTGCCGGTTTTAAACAGGGTCACGTTGTCTGGCCAATCCACCAGGCCGAAAAGGGACAGACTGCTGTAACAGTCATGATTGCCCGCGCAGATGACCACCCGGGTGGTGGTGAGGCGTGAGAACTTTTCCGCCACCCGCTCAATTTCCATCATGTCCACTTCATCGGAGTCGAAAAGATCCCCGGCGATCAGCAGCAGGTCGATCTGGTTCTTTTCTGCGGTATTGAGTATTTTTTCAAAGGTCTCCCAGAGGTCCAGCCGTTTATTTTTCCCGTATATGTCTCCACGCCGGTTAAAATGGAACTGGCGGCCCATGTGCAAATCACCTGTATGTATGAAAGATACCTTCATCTAAGTTGCCTCCAATGCGAATATTTGTTCTTAAATTATACCATGATACAAGGCAATTGAAAACGAAAAAGTTCAAAATCGCCCAGGTTTCCGATGTTATTCTTGTACTATTATAAAATAAAGCGGCTTTAAAGGCAAATTTCTGCGCCTTTTCCTTAGATTGGCCGCTGGCGCCACCAGCGCTTTATTTTAAATTTAAAAAAGTCTCCCGGTCAGGGAGACTCAGAAAGGGCTGCTTAGTCGTATAGCGTTCCCAGCATCATTGCCAGGGCCATGGAGTTGACTTTCGCGTCGGCGGAGTCAGCTCTGGAGGTGAGCACCGCCGGTTTGGCGGTTCCCATGATCACCGCGCCGCTCTGGGCGCCGGCCATGTAGGTCATGGTTTTCCAGAAAATATTACCTGCCTGCAAATTGGGCATGAGCAGGATATCCGCCTGTCCTGCCACCGGGCTGATAACGCCCTTATGCCTGACTGAATGCTCGGAAATCGAAAGGTCCATGGACAGGGGGCCGTCAATCACACAGCCCTTGATCTGGCCGCGCTCATTCATTTTTGACAGAATAGCCGCGTCGATGCCGTCAGGCATATTGTCGTTGACGGTTTCCACCGCGCTCACACAGGATACCTTCGGATGGCGGCAGCCCAGCGCGTTTGCCAGTCTTGTGGCATTGCCGATCATCTCGATTTTATCCTTCAGGCTCGGCGCAACGATCATGCCGCAGTCTGTTGCCAGAATCATCCGGTCCAGGTGCGGCGCTTCAAAGGCAGTTACCGCGTTTAAGAGCTTGCCGGTCCGCAGCCCATGATCACGGTTCAGAATCGCCTGCAAATAGGTTTTGGTCTGAAGGAGTCCCTTCATCAGGATATCGGCCTCGCCGTCTCTTACCCTGGCCACTGCCAGCGCCGCGGCGCGCTTCTCATCCTTTTCGTCCACAATGGTGTTTTCGCTGAGATCACAGCCAACCTCCTTGGCATATTGCTTGATCTTATCAGCGTCCCCCACCAAAATCGCCCGGCCAAAGCCGTGCTCGTTCATGATCTTTATGGTCTCCAGAACCACTTTATCACCTGCGGCCGCAACCGCAACCACCTTTTTACGTACTCTGGCCATTTCGGTCAGCCGATCCTTTATTTCATCAAAACGGTACATTGTAAAACCTCGCTTTCATTCTATCTGTAATGTCTTTCGATGTAAAAATTGAAGAGTCATGTTATAATGTAATCTATACCCATTTTTAAGCAAAAAAGTAAAAAAAGATTCAAAAAGAATAAAAAAAAGGAGCGAAATATGCAATACCGTCCATTTAAAGACCTCGAACTCTCTCAGCTGGGCTTTGGCGCCATGCGTTTTCCCATTCAATACGACAACGAAAAGCTGATCGACGAAAAGGAAGCGGGCCAATGCCTTCAGGCCGCCATCGACGCGGGCGTCAATTATTTTGACACAGCCTGGCCCTACCACAAACAGGCCAGCGAGCCCTTTTTAGGAAAATTTCTGGCTGAGACAAAGCAGCGGGACAAGGTGCAGCTTGCCACCAAGCTCCCATGCTGGCAGTGCCATGACCCGGCCGACGCCGATAACTACCTGGAAGAGCAGCTCAGACGGCTTCAAACCGACCATATTGATTTCTACCTGCTCCACGCTCTGGATGGTTACCGGTTCAAAAAGCTTCTGGAGCTGGGGATAATCGACTTTATGGATCGGGCAAAGGCCTCTGGAAAGGTGCGCTATCTCGGCTTCTCCTTCCACGATCTCAGCGCTGAATTCGAACCGATTTTGGACGCTTATCCCTTTGATTTTGTCCAGATCCAGCTCAATTACATGGACGAAAGCTTTCAGGCGGGGCTTGCCGGCCTGAAAGCCGCCCACGAACGCGGCATGGGGGTCATGATTATGGAGCCCCTGCGTGGCGGCCAGCTGGCAGCAAAGCCAGAAGGCGATCTGGCAGACCTCTGGCAGGGCTTTGACACTGCCCTTACCCCGCCGGAGCTTGGGTTTAAATATTTGTACAATATGTCCGAGATCACCTGCGTGCTCAGCGGAATGTCAAACCTCAGCCAGGTGCGGGAAAACATCGCCGCCGCCGAAAAATACACCCCTGGCTGCCTGACAGAGGACGAAAAGGAGATGATTGAAAGGCTCCGAAGCTTTTACAGAGGCCGTATGAAAGCAAACTGCACAGGATGCCGCTACTGTAACGGCTGCCCCCAGATCATCCCGATCCCGTCGATTTTCAAATATTATAATGAAGCCTTTATGTACGGCGATGTGGCAGCCTCCCGGAAGAAATACCGAACCAATGTCAAGAACAAACTCAAGGCCGACCACTGCACAGACTGCGGCCAGTGTGAGGAGCACTGCCCCCAGAGCCTTGAGATCCGGGCGCTTTTGAGGGAAGCCCATGCTTTTCTGATGGGTGAGGATTAGCAGATAATATGGGATTTTTATTGTTGATGCCCTTTTTCCTCATCCGATTCGGGCTTTTGGCCCTGCTGGATAAAGGGGCAGTAGCCCGCGCCGCCCATTTTGCGCCGCTTTTAAAGAAGGAAAAACCAGCCTATTGGATTTACCAGATCACTAACGCGGCCATTTTTCTTTACCTGTTCTTTTTGAAAATTAAGTTCACGCCGGCAGCATTGTTTTATGCCGGCGCGGCGGTCTACTCTGCCGGGACCCTCCTGCTGGCTGTGTCAATGGTCAATTTTGCGTCCCCGTCGGAAAGCGGCGTTAATCAGAACGGCCTTTACCGGCTGTCGCGCAATCCCATGTATGTGGCGTATTTCATCTTTTTTCTGGGCTGCGCGCTGCTCACCCAGTCCTGGCTGCTGCTTGGCTTTGTCATTGTTTTCCAGGGTTCTGCCCATTCAATTATCCGTTCAGAGGAGCGCTGGTGCCTCACGCAGTTTGGAGACACGTACCGCCAGTATATGAAAAAAGTCCGGCGTTATCTTTAAGTTCTGAGGACCAATAAAAACTCAACCCGTATCGTGGCGATACGGGTTGAGTTTTTTGAGGACGTAACCTTTCGTTACTCCCTTTAGCAGGTCAGAAAATTCAAGAGACGAAGCCTTTTACCTAAGGAAGAAAAAAAGCGGCAGCGGGCACTGCCTTTACACCTGTATCTTCTTCAATAAAGCAGGCGTCTGATCTCTCCAGTGTCCGGCGTTTCCCTTAAAAGCGGCACGATTCCTGGCCGTTTGCCGCAGCGCCTGGGCTTTTTTCTTATCTGGATAAAAGGCCCAGCCTCGGACTGCGCCGCTTCCTTAACATTTTGAGGACGTAACGTTTCATGACGCCCTGTCCTTTACCGGTCTACCTTTATCTGCTCTCCCATGGCCACCAGGCAGAGGATACGCTCGGCAACGGGCATACCCGTCAGGTTTGCCAGGGCTTCGGCGTAGAAATTGATCTGGAGACGGTACTGGTCGATGAGCTGCTGCCGGCCGGCTTCACCAAAATAGCGGTCGGTCTTGTAATCTAACAGAATCCATTTTCCGTTTTCCTCAAAGCAGCAGTCGATCATCCCCTGCACCACCAGCGGCGCTTCGGCGTTCTGCCAGTCGGGCAGAACCTTCCTGGGGTCGTACTGATAGTTGAAGGGCACCTCCCGCCGCACGCGGTCAGCAGCCAGCATACGCCTTCCAAGCTCAGATTGGAAAAACCCGCGGATGACCTCAAGATCAATGGTCTCAGCCAGCTCAGGCAACAGCAGTTCTTCATCGATGAGCCGCTGCCGCTCCTCCTCAAGCAGTCTTTCAAAAGCCTCGGTATCCATCGTCACAGCGCGGAGTTTATGAAGCGGCAGGTTCTGCATCATAAAATGCAGCGCTGTCCCCTTTTCTGCTCCAGTAATTTCCCGGGCGTCTGCCATCATAAAGGACGGCAGCGCCACACGTTCGGGGATTTCCGGCACGCCCAGGGCCTCGGCCTGTGTTCTCAGCCGTTTAACCTCGGTGACGGTCATCTTACCCGGCAGCTCCTGCTGCTTTTCAAAGGGATAACGGTAGCTCAGACGGCGGCAGACCTCCTGCCACATGGCCTCCGGGGGGGCCTGCGCCTCCTCGATCAGATCCCCGACCGCATCCTCTGAGACATGGTGCTTCAGGCTCTGCTCAGCCGTATAAAAATAGACATCGTAGCTTGGCAGACTCAGGCGCCGCCGTTTTTCCTCCTCTAGGATTTCCGGCGCGCTGTTTCTTAAAAGTGCCTGCATGATCCAGTCCAAAAGCCCGCCTGCTTTCTTGAGATGGTACAGATCACCGGGGCCTGACCAGGCGGTCAGCTTAGATTCCAGATTTTTGACCATGCCCACCACCACCAGGCTTTCACGGGCTCGGGTCATGGCCACATAGAGCAGGCGCATTTCCTCGGACAGGGTTTCCAGCTCGTTTTTCTCAAGACAGATGTTCTTGGCCAGAGTGGGCATTTTTGCACGCAGCGCCAGATTAACATAATCCGGGCAGATCCCCAGATCCTTGTGAAACAGGATATCCCGGTTCCGGGTGCGCTTGTTGAACAGCTTGCCGGTACCGGACAGGAAAACCACCGGAAACTCCAGCCCCTTGCTTTTGTGGATGGTCATGATGCGCACCACGTTCTCACTCTCACTGAGCACTCCCGGCGGTGACATATCGTACTTGTGCTTTTTCATACGCTCGATAAAACGGATAAAATAGAACAAACCGCGCAGCGTGGAGCGCTTATAGTCTCCGGCGCGCTTTAAAAGCACCCGCAGATTGCTCTGCCGCTGCTCGCCGCCAGGCAGAGCGCCCACAAAATGGTAGTAGCCTGTGTCCAGGTACAGCTTCCACAAAAAATCCTCGATGTCCATCACCCGGGAATCCCACTGCCAGGCATCCAGCCTTTTATAGAAGGCTTTCAGCTTAGCGGCCAGCGCGTCCTCACGCTCGTCCCGGTATTTTTCCGCCGCGGCGTAGTAGCTTCCCTCTTTTTGAAACAGGCGGATCTCTGTGCACGCTTCGGTGTTAAAACCGCCGATGGGCGAGGTCATCACGCTGAGCAGCGGCAGATCCTGATGGTGGTTGTCGATGAGGTCTAAAAGGTTCATGACCACACCGATTTCCATGGATTCGTAATACTGCTCACCGCCGTCAAAATAGGCAGGAATCCCCAGCTCTGAAAAGATTTTGGCATAGACGTCGCCCCGTCCGGCCACTGAGCGCATGAGCACGCCGATATCGCGGTATCCCAGCAGGCGTTCCTGGCCGGTTTTGGTATCGAAAATGGGCTTGCCTACCCTGCTTTGTATTTCTCTTGCAATAAACCTGGCTTCCAGCTCTACTGCGGGCATCTCGCCCACCATGGGGTCGGTATCCTCATCGGTTTTATTTTCGATGACGTGCACCTGGGTTTTGACATAGGGCCCCTCGTTATCCAGTCCTTTGTAAAGCCGTGCCCGTTCGTCGTACTCGATCTCGCCCAGCTCTGGGCTCATAATGGCCTCGAACACGGTGTTGACGCCGTCCACCACGCCCTGGCAGCTTCTGAAATTCTGGCTCAGGGTAATGAGGTCGTTGAGCGCGTCAGTCTCCTGGCCAAAGCGGTGATATTTGCCGATGAAAATCGTGGGGTCGGCCAGACGGAAACGGTAAATACTCTGTTTGACGTCCCCAACCATAAAGTAGTTGTCCTCCCGGACGATCCGCCGGATGATGGCCTCCTGCATATCGTTAGTGTCCTGATACTCATCCAGAAACACGTACTCGTACTGCTCGCGCACCTCAGCTGCAATGGCGGGATTCTGTAAAATACGCAGAGTGCTCTGCTCAAGGTCGTTGAAATCCAGCAGGTTTTTTTCGGCCTTTTTAAGCTGATACTTTTTCTGGAAATCCCGGGTCAGCGCCACCAGATCCTCCATGGGTCCCTGCATTTCTGAAAGCTGAGCGAGTGCCTCTGAAAGGTCGAGATTCAGCCGCTTCTGCAGTCCCTGAATAATGCCCTTGGCCTCGTTTCTCAGATCCTTGATGTGGTCGCTGGTCTCGGCGTCGGCCTTTTTATTGCCGCTGTAGCGGGCAAAGCGGATGCCGGAAAGGGCCTTTCTGAAATCGTCGTAGCCCTCCTCCAGCGCGTCGATGGCAAGACCCACAGCGAAGAAGTCCTCCTGAAGCTGGGCGGCGGTTTTCTCAAAGCCCTCATAATCCCTGCACAGGGCATATGCGCTTTCCAGCAGCTCGTAGGCTCCCTCCATATCCGTGCGGATCAGGCTGTCCAGCTCCCGCCCCCAGGGGCTTTTCCAAAAGCCCCTGGCGTCCATCCCAAAATAGGACAAAGCGCGGGCGCACCATTTTTCAGAATCTGGCTGTGTCACGAGAAAATAGTGAAAATTTTCCACCAGGCTTTTGAGCTCCCGGTCATCGCGGTTGCTGGTAAACATATCCACCAGGCGGCTGAAAGGCGTCTCGCCATCCTCTGGTATCTCCTGGTACTTTTCCTCAAAAAGGGTTTCCAGAGCCTCCTGAACCATGATAGACAGCTCGGTCTCGTTGCCCAGCTTAAATTCGGGGTCGATGCCGCCCTCCTGAAAGTAGTCCTTCACCAGACGGCTGCAGAAGGCATGGAGGGTGGAGATGGAGGCAGCACCCAGACGGCTGATCTGCGCGATGACAAAATCCGAATCCACATCCTCCCTCTCAAGCTCTGCCATGAGGGCGGCGCTCAGCCGCTCCTTCATTTCCGCCGCCGCCGATCTTGTAAAGGTGAGTACCAGCAGGGCGTCCACGCTGGTCTTTTCCTCCACCACAATACGGCGGATACGCTCGATGAGCAGCGCGGTTTTTCCCGAACCGGCCGCCGCCGATACCAGCAGGTTTTTCTTTCTGGTCTCAATGGCTCTCAGCTGATCCTCAGTCCATTTCATTGTCTTTGCCTCCTTCCTTTATTTTTTGGATAAATTCATCCCGCGGAATACTGGTGCGCAGCACGTCGTAGGACGCCTTGCCGATGCTCGCATCAAACTGGCAGATCCCCTTGTAAGGGCAATACTCACAGCCGGTTTCCTTTCCCTTTTTATAGGGGCGGACCGCGATATCGCCGCCCAGTATTTTTTCGGTCATCTCGATGATCACACGCTTCACATAGCTGAGCAGATCCTCAAACTCATCCCGGCTCAGCCTGGAGTTGCGGGATTTCAGGCTGATGACCTCCGAATCCTTATCGGCCTCTGCGTCCATAGCTTTGGTAAAACGGGGATCATCCAGATAGATGCCATTAAGCTTAAAAGAATCGTTGAGCGCCGCGGTCAGCGTTTCCGGATCCAGCTTATCTACCTGGAGCATGGGATCGTCCACGTGAAAATAGAAGGTACCGCCCGGTATCAGGTTATCGCCCTCCAGAATCTCAAGCCCGGCC
Organism: Eubacterium sp. AM05-23; assembly: GCF_003477535.1. Taxonomy (NCBI): domain Bacteria; kingdom Bacillati; phylum Bacillota; class Clostridia; order Eubacteriales; family Eubacteriaceae; genus Eubacterium; species Eubacterium sp. AM05-23. The sequence goes on along the minus strand of NZ_QUDF01000007.1, from coordinate 155,441 downwards.
TCCATGTAGACGGCTAACTGAAGCGACAGGCCGTAATAAATCTCTGCCAGATTCAGAGACTTGTTGCCGGATTTGTAGTCGATGACCTTCACAAAGGTATTGCCCTCGCGCTCATAAACATCGATGCGGTCAATCACACCGCGCACTTTGACGGTCTCATCAAAGCTCGGCAGCTCTAAAATCTGGCTGAACTGCCGCTCGCTGTATTTAAAGTCAAAGTCCCCGCGGCGCATATGATCCACCAGCACGCGGACGGTGCGCTTGCTTACCCGGCGCAGCTTGCGGCCAAGGTACTGGTACTGGCCCGTGCTGTTAAACACCTGATGTCTTACCTGTGGCAGGGTTTCGTCCAGAATGGCGTCCACCATGGCGTCGGTCTTTTCCTGACTCAGGTCCTTGACGGAAACCTGCTCACGCTCGGCCTCCTTATAGACCGCATCAATGAGCTGATGGAGCACAGTGCCAATGTCTGGCGGCTCCACCTCGTACGCCTGTCTGGGCACTGGCCTCAGGCCATATTCCACATAGTGGGAGAATGGGCATTTCCGATAGAGCTCCAGACGCGACACGCTGGCCTGAATGGGCGGCTCAAAGAGCCGGATGGCCTGCCCCTGGCTCAGATGGTCGTCGACGCCCTCGTAATCCAAGGCCTCCTGTATCTGCCGGAAGGCTGTGTGATAATGAGCGTCCTGATCGTACCATTTACCGACAGTCTGCCAGAGACGCTTTGTCTCCTCAGGCATGGCCGGTCCCTTTCCGTAGCGCAGCTCACGCAGATGGTCGATGAGGCTGCCCATGGTTCCCCCCGGGGTTACCACGGCTTCCCATTCCTTTGAGAGCGTGTTTTCCAGCGCGCTTTCGATGGTCAGCTTTGGAAAAACAGCCTGTATCCTGGGAATGAGCGGAGATACCGGAATGGTGCCGCCCTCGGCGTCGGCCATGGCATAGGACAGGTACAGATAATCGCTCGGCGCCGCGAAAAGGCTGTAGAGCAGAAAATCCTCCTGGGCCCGCCTGAAATCGCTGTTGTTCTGGAGCTCCATCTCCCGTTTTCGCAGCTGGTCCCGTTCACGCTCCGATAAAAGGTTAAAGGATGGGCTGTTCCCCGGAATAACACCCTCGTTCATGCCAAAGACCAGCAGGGCTTTCATCTGGGAATGGCGGCTTCGCATCAGGTCTGTGATATTGACCACATCCTGGCGGCTGGGAATCACTCCCACGGTGTAGGACTGGAATCCCCCGCTCAGTACAGAAATGTACTCTTCCAGGGTGGTGCTTTCACCGCCCATAGTGCTGTTGATCTGGTCAAACACCTCCATGAGGATGTTCCAGATCTGGTTGTACAGGCCCATGCTGTCAAAATCGCCCCGCTCACGCAGCGCCTCACTCAGGCCGTCAATGGTCTCAGGCGCCTTGATATCCTCTAAAAAACGCACCAGGCTTTTTGTTTTATCCGCATAGGTTCTGGCTTTTCTCAGGCTTTTGCGCAGGGCCATAAAGGGCGCCATGAGCCGCTCGCGGCTCGCGTTCAGCGCTTCCAACGACACCGCCTCATCTGCGCTTGGGCGCTCAAAGGGCTTTTCCCAGGCGCTACCGCGGATGCCAAACTCGATCACATAATTCTCAAGCTCCTGAGCCTCCTCTGGCGTAATGGGCGCAAACCCGGTTTTGACAAAGGTAAAAATATCCTCGTAGGCATAGTGGCTTCTGTTGCTCTCAAGGGCTGCCAGCACAGCCTCCAGAAAGTTGTTCTCGGTGACCTTCTTAACATCGTCCATGAAAAAGGGGATGCCATACTCCGAAAAGGCCCGTTTGATGGAGCCGCCGTACGTTTCCATATCACCTGCCAGCACCACAATGTCCTGATAGCGGAAGCCCCGCTCACGCACCAGCGCAACGATTTTCTGAGCGCCCTTTTCCACCTCGTTCCAGATATTTTTACACTGAACCACCGCCAGATCATCTGGCTTCTGCCCATAGGGAGCCGGCCGCAGTGCAAAGAGATTGCGCTCCAGATGGTCCAATCCTGAAACCGCTGGCCGCACTGTTGTTTCCAGGTTAACGATCTCCGCTTCAAAGCCCAGATCGATGGCCATTTTCTCGATCCGCTTCAGCGTCTCGCCCGGCACGTAAAAGGCCGACGCGTCCGGCGCGTTCTTATCCGGGTCCAGGGTCAGCGTCATGGTCACACAGTCTGCCTTGGCTGCCAAGGCCTCGATGATCCGGAAATCCTGACCAGAGAATGTGTGGAATCCGTCGATCCAGATCAGAGAACGCTCCAGATAATCGGATTTTGGGATCTGGGCGCACAGAAGCTTTGCCCGGTCATCATCATCAATCCGGTCATGGGACAAAAGCGCTGCGTAGGCGCTGTAGATTTTCCGGATATCCTTCAGCTTCTGGCTGAGAATCCGGCCTTCTCCTACCTCGGCCTCAGCTGCCTCCAGAGCCTCTGGCGTGATCTCACTCTGCTTGAGTTCGCTGATAAACGCGCAGATATTTTCCAAAAAGCCCAGCCTGCCCGCGCTTTTTCCGTAAACCGTCAGGTCCTTCTGTACCTCTCGAATGCTCTTCTGCAAAAGCATCTGCTTACCATGTTCATCCACAAAAGTTTTGGCAATGCCGCCCACCTCGCTGAGAATCCGGTATTCCAGACGCTTAAAGCTGAGCACATCCGCGCCCAGAAGCCCCGGCAGGCGGTTGTAGGCCATGAGCTCCCGCTCCGCTCCCAGGGTAAACTGCTCCGGCACCAGCAGGTACATTTTGCTCCTGCCCCGCTGCAGCCGGGCGCCGATCTCCTCATAAATATAGTCACTTTTATTGATATGCAGACGGCCTTCACGGCCGATAATCACTCTAATTCGCACTTTGCACCTCCGCGCAGTCAATTTTACAGGTGGCCTTATTATACCATTTTAAGATTAGGGATATCCTAAAAAATCCCGGGAGCTAACTTTTCGTTACGCCCCCGGGAGTCCGTTCTATTTTCTAATGCTTACAAATTTCTTTTCGGTGTCCCACATTTAAAACAAGAATGGTGATGGTCTGCTCTGAAATCTCGCAGACCAGGCGGTAATCGCCGATACGGTAACGCCACTGCCCGCTTCGGTTCGCGCTGAGACTCTTGCCGTACTGATAGGGGTTGGCGCAGCCTTCAAGATTTTTTCTTAACCAGCCTGTAATTAAAAGCGCAGTATGTCTGTCAAGCTTTTTCAGGCTTTTTTTCGCCTTTTCAGTTAAAACGACATGATATTTCTCAGCCAATTTCCAGCTCTCTTTCCACTTCGTCCAAGGTGTAGGTCACCGGATTTTCTTGATATTCCGCCATGGCCTCATAATAAACCTTTAAATCAAACTCGTCCTCAATTTTTTCCATGATGGCCTGACGAATGGCCTCGGAAACCGACAGGTTCTTCATCTGCGCATAGTTTCGAATCAACGCCTCATCCTCTTTATTTAATCTTACGGATACTGCCATTGTGCTTCACCCCTTTCTTGTAATACATTGTATTACGACCAATGATCTTTGTCAAGATAACTTAAGCCTTTTAACCTAAAACGCCATTCTGTGGCAATCCATTTCAAAATAGGTTGACATCGTTTAAAAAATCCGATACAATGAGAAGAAGAATACGTTAGGATTGTGCAGATGAGATAAATCCGTGTTGCAGCCTTGCTCAAGAGACGCAGGGTGTGATGCGGATTTTTTGTATTCATTTTATGGAGGAGCTAAAAGTGTCAAACCTGCAAACACCCCTGCCGGCTGTTATTCCGGCTATTTCCAATACTGCCGACCTCGTGGCCTTTCTGGACAGCTACGCGGATCCCTGGGTCATGGTAAAACTTGGCGATATCAACACATTGCCCAATATCGTGCGCCGCGTTCATGAAAAGCACAAAAAAATTATTGTGCATCATGATTCCATAAACGGCCTGAGCCCAGACCGCAGCGGTATCCGTTACCTTGCAAACATCGGTGCCGACGCTGTAAACACAACCAGGCTTCACTGTATCAGCACCATACAAAATGAAAACATGCTGGCTGTTTTAGGGCTTTTTATCATTGACAGCAGCGCAGTCGCCAGCGCGGTGCGCGCGGTAAATGAAAACACACCCGATTTCGCTCTGCTAATGCCTTCTTCTCTGCCGGAGCGCATTATCAGAAAGATAAAATCAGAAACCGGCTGCCCTCTGCTCGGCGGAGGACTCTGCGCCAGCGCCGGAGAGCTGAACCTGCTCTTAAAGGCTGGTCTGGAAGGCGTTACCACCAGTGAAAAAGCACTGTGGCATAACCAACAAAAGGAGGACTAAAAAAATGAATGATCTGGCTCTTACCTGTGGAAACATCATTACCATGGAGACGCACCGCCCCTTCTGTGAGGCGGTTCTCATTGAAAATGGTAAGATTACCGCAGCCGGCCGTTCCGAGGATGTCAGGCGACTGGCTGGAGAGCGGCATATTAACTGCGTTGACTTAAAAGGAAAAACCGCCGTACCCGGGCTTCACGACTGCCATGTGCACGTCATGGGCACTGGCCTCAACGCCATCGGCATCGACCTGTACGACTGTGCTTCCATCGCCGACGTGTTTGATAAAATCCGGGAAGCCTCAGAGGACGGGGCTTCCGGGTGGGTTTACTGCACCCGGCTCGATGAATCCCGCCTGGCTGAGAAACGGCCGCCGACCGCAGCGGAAATTGACGCGGTTGTCCCAGCCCGCGGCGTCTACATTGTGGACCGCGGACTGCACTACACACTGGTCAATACCCTGGCCTTTAACGAAATTGGTTTTGACGGAACCGAACACGGCCTGGTAAAAGACGCATCTGGCCACGTTACCGGACGGCTGCACGACAAAGCTAACGGCAAAGCCCGCTCCTATTTCTATGAGAAAATGACCGATGCCCAGCGGGCGGATATGCTAAACCACACAGCCTCAGAGGCGGTCAAAATGGGGATCACCACCATTCACGCCATGGAGGGCGGCGATATGTTTTCGGATAAAGATATTCCTGTTTTTCTTGAAAACCAGCGCCACTTTCCCCTCGATATCCGCCTCTACTGGGATACCGAAAACATCCAGAATATTCTGGACCACCATCTGCCGGTTGTCGGAACCGACCTTTTGCTGGACGGCTCCATCGGCTCCCGAACCGCGGCCTTCATGCAGCCTTATACCGACGCCCCGGATACCTGTGGCGAAATCTATTTTACTGAGGACTTTGTGGTCAACCACATCACAAACGCCCATAAAAACCACCTTCAGGCCGGTTTTCACGCCATTGGCCAGCGCGCCGTCACCTTTGTGCTGGACTGCCTGGAAAAATCGCTGGCGCTGTACCCATGCACAGGCCACCGCTTCCGCATCGAGCATTTTGGATTTCCAGACGTCCGCGATATCGAGCGCGCCGCCCGGCTTGGCGTTGTAATCTCAACCCAGCCTTCCTTTACCTATCTGCGGGGCGGCCCTGGCAGCGTCTATAACCTTCGCCTTGGAGATAATCGCGAGCGCCGGGGCTATCCGCTTTCCGCTTTTGTGAAAGCCGGCATTCCCGTGGGGGGCGGCTCCGATTCTGGCGTCACCCCCATGGACCCTGTCTTAGGCCTCCACGCGGCTGTCAACCAGTCCTATTCCGAAAACAGTGTGGACATTCAGAGCGCACTGCGGATGTTCACCCTTGATGCCGCCTACTGTGCCTTTGAGGAACACCAAAAGGGCAGTATCACACCCGGAAAGCTGGGAGATCTCACTGTTCTGTCTGGAGATCCTTACACCACAGCCTCTGATAAGCTCAAGGATCTCGAGGTCTGTATGACCATTAAAAACGGAAAAATTGTTTATCAAAAATAAAGGAGACGATCATGAAAAAGTATATTTTAGGTATTGACCAGGGAACCACCGGCACACGCGCCATCATTTTTGACCAGGATGTCAATATTATTTCCTCAGCCTACAGCGAATTCACTCAGTATTTTCCACAGCCTGGCTGGGTAGAGCATGACGCCATGGAAATTTATGAAATCACCCTGAAAATGATGCGGCAGGCCATTTCAGAGGCGCACCTCAAGCCCGAAAACATCGCGGGCATCGGCATTACCAACCAGCGTGAGACCACTGTATTCTGGGATAAGAACACTGGAATCCCCGCAGACCGCGCCATTGTCTGGCAGGACCGGCGCACCCTGCCGATCTGTGAGGCCCTGATCGAAAAAGATGGGCCGGGCATTGAAGACCGCACAGGCGTCACCATCATCCCCAACGACTCCGCCACCAAAATCCACTGGCAGCTGAAAAATAACCCTGAAATCCGCAAGGGTGTGGACGAAGGCCGGCTTATTTACGGAACCATTGATTCCTGGCTTACCTGGAAGCTGTCTGGCGGCAGGGTGCATGTGACCGATCCGTCAAACAGCGCGGTCACCCTGCTTCAAAACGCCAGAACCCTTGATTATGACGAAGGCATCCTGAACGAACTGGAAATCCCACGAAGCATTCTTCCGGAAATCCGCAGCACCAGCGAAATCTATACCGCCACCGATCCAGCGCTGTTTGACGGCGTTGAAATCCCCATTGCCGGGCTCATCGGCGACCAGCAGGGCGCGACGCTGGGCCAGGCCTGCTTTGAAAAGGGCATGGCTAAAAACACCTATGGCACCGGCTCCTTTATTCTGATGAATACCGGCGACGAGTACATTCCGCCATCGGACGGGATTTTCTCCCCTGTGCTGTGGTCCATTGGCGGAAAGGTTGACTATGGGCTGGAGGGCCTGGTGGATGTCTCTGGCGCCGCAATCCAGTGGCTGCGGGACGGCCTCAACATTATTGAAAAGAGCGGCGAAGCCGAGATGCTTGCCAGACAGGTGAACGACACAGCCGGCGTCTACTTTGTCCCGGCTTTTGTGGGCTTGGGCGCACCTTATTTCGATTCCTACGCCAGAGGCACCATCATCGGCATATCCCGCGGCACCACCAAGCACCACATCGCCAGAGCCGCCCTGGAATCCATGGCTTTTCAGGTGAGAGACGCCTTTAAGGTCATGGAGCGCAAAGCCGGCATTCCGCTTAAAAAGCTCCGAGCCGACGGCGGCGGCGCCAAAAGCGATTTTATGCTTCAGTTCCAGGCCGATATTTTGGGGATTCCCGTTGAACGGCCCGTCATTACAGAAACCACCTGCCTCGGCGCTGCCTACTCCGCCGGACTGGCGGTTGGCTATTGGGATTCCATCGAGGAAATTTCCAAATTCTGGAAAATCGACCGCTGCTTTGAGCCTGCGATCTCAGACGAAGAACGCGAAGAACGCTGCTTTAACTGGAACCGCGCCATTGAACGCGCGGGCGGCTGGCTGAAACGATAAACAGCAAAAAATGCCGGGATGTAACGAAAGGCTACGTCCCGGCATTTGTTCTCTCAAAAATAATTTTGCTCTTATCGCCATCAAAATTTGGTTTGAACGGACCAATGACAATGTACTCCACGTTTTCTCCGGTGGGACATTCAATGGTCAGCGCGCACTCCCTCTCATCACCGTTGACGAAAAAGGTGCTGTCGCCATAGTCCCGTCCATCCCCGCCGACTGCTGTGATCTCCGCCTGGTCAAAGAAAGCCCGGGCCTGAGCCAGCTCACACGCCATGGTTATTCTCAGACAATCGTCATAGATACCGCGGCCGGTTTTCTGTCCCTCCACAGCCATCATACCGCTGAACCGGACCGCACCGCCGGTGTTTAAGGTATAGGTCTTATGCGTGTCTGCCACTGCGGCGTTAAAACGCTCCGCAGTCTTCTCCAAATCACTCTGTACCGTTGTACTGCCGCCGCAGCCGCCCAGAATAATGATGAAAAGCAGCACAACGGCAGCCAGGAGGCCCTGTTTTCTCCCCATGATTTTTTCCTTCTTTCAGCCATTTTTATTCATTCTATAATAGAAAAACGCCCAAATCAATACAGCTGTTTTAATTTTACCATAATAGCGCCTTATTTACGGTTTTCATACAGAATGCCGCCAATGTTCGGACCTTTCTTACTCACAGCCCGTTCCGCTTCAGCCATTCAAGCTCCACCTGCCGGGCTTCCCGCATGCGGTTTCGTATGGTTTTATCCCGGTAGGGCACAGCGATGACCGCGCCGCCGTGGTAGCTGATCTGGCGGTCGAAACAGCCGCTTTCCGGCTCTTTCATTGATTGAAAACCGGTTGACAAACAACGGACCCTCTTTCCGCTCAAATACCATGAACGACAGACTGGGCCGGATGACAATCGGCAGCATGATTTTGGTTTCATTTTCAAGGGCCAGGACCTCCCGGGCCATCCGCTTGCAGTGCGGAACACTGACCATCAGGTGGGTTAAAATCATTTCATAAAAGCTTTCCAGATGGCCGTCAAAGAAAAGCTGGCCGCCGTCCGTAAAGGTGACGCGCACCCGGCTCTGCGGATAGCCCTCCACCTCCTCGTAACAGGCAATCGGCCTTTCCAGAATGGCCGCGCACACTTCATAGCTTAGTTTTTGCTTCATGTTCTTTACTCCTTTGCATTGTTAAAGTATTAACGGTAAAAAAAGAAACTGAAGGCGCGCAGCCTTCAGTTTCCGGGTGGAATGACTTAGTATCCCGATGGGTTTCATATTTGCAGCCTTGCCGACTGAGTATTGGATAATCCTTACATAGCATAAAATTATATTCCATCAATAAATACGGTTATTTTTCTTCCCTTTTCAGTGCATAATATAAATCATGTAACAATTTTTGAAATCGTATCGCCTCTGTATTTGTTACAATCGCCGTAAAATAAATGTGCGCGCTGCTAGTCTCCTTGCCTTCTTTTTTTTGAACGTACACTTCATTTTTAGTAAGTGATAGTGTTATCAAGCTGCCGCCTTTTTTAACCGATGCTTTGATATGGCCAATCAATGTTCCCTGAGCCTTCAGCTCTCTGGCCAGCATGTACATTTGTTTTTTAAGCTGTTCGGTAATCTGCGCGGCCGGTGCTTTGCTTTCCATCTCAAAACTTCCGGCCACAAAGCCTTCATGGATTACTGTCTTAAGAACAGCGTCACAGCTGTCGCAATGACAATGCTGACACACATGATTTTTCATTCAGCTCACCTGCCAGTCTTTTAAAATTTCGTCCCATTGTTCATCGGCGATTCCACGGCGGGCGTTGACCAAAAACACCTGTGCCTCGGGGTGAAGGGCTTTGATTTCGTCTTTTATACGTGCCTGATCCTCTGGCTTGACGCAGTCAATTTTATTTAAAAGCACGCTGTTGCCGCCGCGCAGTTGTCTGGACAGCAGCCCGTCCAGGGTTTCCATATTTTCATCCCATCGCTCAGCATCGGCGAGCACCAATGTCAGCAGGCTGGTGCAGCCGCCGGCATATTTTAAGATTTGCTCTGCAATGCGGTCGGGATAGGCCAGACCTGTGGACTCAATGAGAATATTTTGTGGGCTGTATTTCTGAGTTACGGTATTGATGCACTGAATCAGCTCGCTGGCCATAGTACAGCAGATACAGCCAGAAAAAATTGTGGAGACTTTGTAGTCCCCATCGCTTAACTGCTGATCATCAACCCCTATTTCTCCGATTTCATTCTCCAGGATCACAGTGGCAATTTTTCTGTTTTGAGGCTTTTGGATATTGAGATGTTTTGCAAGGGATAGCAAAGTCGTGGTTTTCCCGCTGCCGAGAAAACCACCTAAAATTATAATGCGCATTTTTACGGTCGCTGTACGAAGGCGACGGCTTTGTTAACGCCAGCCTGGGCGTCATTGACAAAATCGTCGGCACCCGCATATTGGCAGATTTCTTCATCAATGGGGCTGCCGCCGACTAAAATCAGGCGGTCTTTGTTCAGTCCCGTTTCTTTGATTTTTTCCACGCAGTCTTTCATGGGGTCAAATGAAGTGGTTAAAAGGCAGCTCATGCCGACCACCTTGGGGTCGTGCTCCCGGATGGCTTCAATAAACTTTTCTGGCCGGACATCAATGCCGAGATCGACAACCTTAAAGCCATTGCATTTAAAAATAGAGGCGACAATATTTTTTCCAATGTCGTGCAAATCGCTATATACAGTTCCTAAAACAAGAGTACCGTACTTCGCTTCGTCGGTCTCGTCGTCCTCTGGAAAAAGCTTTTGACATTCTTCAAACATTTCCGCAGAAAGAGATAGATCGGCAATAAAGTATTCCTTGGTTGAAAAGCGTTCTCCCACAATTCCCATGCCCTTTTGCAGATCGTCAATAATATCTAATTTGTCTTCACCGGCTGCGATAGCTTCTTTGACGATTTCGCAAAGTTCTTCTTCCTCTAAATCGGCCATGGCGTTGATTATTTTTTTATTCATTTTTTCTCCTCTAATAATTCATATTGCATGCTGCTTCTCGAACAGCGTCCAGATTTTCAAGTTTCGTATTCGCTGGGTGACAACAGCCCGCGTTTAGAATGAGGCCTGGCCCGTAAAAATTTTTGAGCTGCATACAGTAGGCGTACACCTCCTCTGGTGTTCCCATGGTCAGCATTGCCGCCGGGATATCGCCCTCCATGCAGATCTGGTTCTTCACCAGAGTGTCGGCAATGCGTTCGTGATGGGTAAATCCATCCAGCTGAACGATGGTATGCTTGGGTCTCAGTCGCGCCAGCAGATGGGCGGCTTCGTCATAGTTACCGTCCATATGCAGCACTAAGATGGTATCGGTGCCCTCCAGCATTTCATTGAGATAGTCGAAGGTTGGCTCCCAGACAAATTTCTCAAAGCTTTCCATACGCACGGTTTCGGTATCGCAGCGACCCAGCGAGGTTTTAAAAAACGCTGGCCAGTCACCGTTTCCCCAGATCATCTTGGCGTTTTCAATTTCCCAGTCATTCACGATTTTGGAGACCTGCAAAAGCTCCTGCGGATGCTTGCGCATATCCCGCAGATACTGGTTGTATCCTCTGGCAATGGAAAGAAAGGTGGTAGCGCCGTAAGTAAAAGGTACACCGCTCAAGTCGATTCCCTGTAATCCAGCGTCCGCACATTTTTTTGCAAAAATTCCCATCAGTTCGAAGGCTTTGGTCTCTTCTTCATCGTATTCTGCGGTCCATGTCGGCGCTACTACCTGATCTACCCAGGCCTGCATACCATTTTTAATGATAAAATCATAGTGCTCTGCGGTCATCGGATTGCTTTCCTCTGCCATGGGTCCCAGATTTTTATCAATGTCTTTTCCTGGCGTCAGGTAGGTAATGCCGCTGGCGTCTTTCATAAACAGGCCGGCGTAATAGTTAAAGTTTGGCAAGGTGTCTCCGCCATATTTGATAGCTCCTTCTATGATTTTATCCATTGCCCACTCCGGCCTTAAGTATTGGTCGCCTGGGGTATAGCTTTCATCAGCATATTTTCCGATAAGTAGTGCGTCGGGAGTATCGTAAGGGGTTCGATCCACTTGCTCACAGCGCACGGCCGCCATATAGCGTTCGGTAGGGGTCATTTTTTCTATCGCCATTTTAAATTCTCCTTTATGCATCCAAAACTGCCCATGCCAGTTCACCCAGCAGCATTGGTCTTTCTTCTGTCGGAACTTCCCAGGTCTCATCTGCCATCAAAGCATCAATAATTTCTTGAAATTTTCGATCTTCCATTTCTTTTTATCCTCTTTCTTTTTAATATCTGCCGTATTCATGTGCAAACTGATAAACGTCAAGCAGGGTCTGGTTCACGTCACCGGCACAAGTCCAGTTTTTGTCAATGCAGAAAATAAAGGCGCCTGTGCCCGCACATTCATCAATGACGCGTTTGGCATGATCGATGTTGCTCTGCTTGTCCGCTATTTTTGTTCTGGCCAGATTTGCGCCGCCTGCAACGATCTGATAATCGCCAATTTTTTTGGAGACCTCGATCACATCGTCATCATCGCAGTGAATAATCACGCTGTCCTTGGGAACCTCTCTAAAATAATCCAGAAGCTGTACCCATTTTCCCTCTGCAAGCATATAAAGCTTGTTCCCGTTTTTAGCCAGATTTTCAATGAGCTGTTTTTCATAGGGCCAATAAAATTCTTCAAACTGTTTCCGATTCATATAAGCTGGAATATGCGGCCACTGGCAGGCATACGGATAATCGCCTACCTGATCGTGATGACTGCAGCGCGTGTTCCATAAAACATCGATGGCTTCATGCACTTCTTTTTTATGCCGTCTCAGATCTTTTACGGTTCCCGTAAAGCCTCTGAAGCTGTCGAAAATAATGTCCAGTGGGTTAAAGGTCATTAAAGCGCCGTCATTAATGGTGGGCACACCGTAATACGTCTCAAGCCGTCTCGTCAGCTGATCCGGTACGGAGATATAGGCATTGAAAAAATCTAATAATACCATCTTCATTTTTTCTTTGACACTGTCCATATTCTCTGTAAAGATTTCAGGATACTTCCGCTTTAACAGCACGTCAGAAACAAAAGCGTCGGGATTGCGGATCAGCTCTGGGTACTCGCTGTCCTCCATTAAAGATTCCTGAAGATGCTCAATGGTGATGCCATCCGGCCCCAGCACATTTTGTGCTTTTCCAAAGGTATCCTTTGCGTGCGGCAGATAGGCATATCCGTAAGAAATGGTTACGTCGCAATAAAGATCATCGAATACTTTCAGTAAAGCGTTGACACATTGTGTTTCATCTTCTATTACATCGCGCAGGGTAGTGCCGGCGTAATCGATCACGCCGGGTGCCGGGTGAGCCATGACGGGCACGTAGGCCGGATGCTCACGGTTGGTTGCTTTTTTAAAATTGTCCAGACGTTCTTCAAAAATTTGTGTTTTATTCATAGCTCGCTCCATTTATTCTGCCGCGGTACTGCCTTTTTTATTAAAAAAAGGATAGATCACGGCGAAAGCAATCGTAACAACTAAAGGGACGATAAAGGTTGGCGTTATAGCTCCCTCCGTATGCAGAATATTCATCAAAAAGGTGGAAATATAAGTTGATACAAAGCCGGAAATCGCATAGGATGCCGTAGCAATTCCGATGGCGTCGTCCATACGCGTAGGTGCCAGAGCGGTACCGTAAGCGTAAGACAGCGCGAAAGCCAGACCGTAAGCGCCGCCAACAAGCAGCATCGCAATGGGTGTCAATACGACATTTGGAATAAACATAAGAAGCAAAAGCGCAATGGCCAGCATAATACTACAAACCACCAGGGTATTGCCGCTGAATTTTTTATAAATCACGCCAAATGCGATGCTGAAAATAATGCTACCACCGGCTGTAACCGCGCTGACAATGCCAGCATAAGCTTCGTTGCCAAGCGCATGCTCGGCAACATAAACCGAACCGTAAAAGGAAATCATATTAAAGACGATAGTCACAATACACAGCCCGATAATCATGATCCAGAAGCGCTTTCCATAAGGTTCCTTTTCAATTTTTTCCTCTGTTTTGGTTTCTGCATTGGCCATAGGCTTAATATAAGGCAAAAAAAGCACAAACAGGATTACCATTGGAATGGCGGACCAATAAATGTTGTAGGCGTTCTGCCATCCCGAAACCGCGATCACACCGGAAATCAGGCCGAATATCATTCCCATAGCCCCCAGAACGGCATTGTAGATGCCCATGATCGTAGCGCGCTTTTCTTCATCTACATAAACCTCTGCAATCAAAGCCATTGCAGATACGTTTACAAGAGCCTGCCCTACACCACAAATCGTTCGCATGACCACCATGTACATGGCGGACTCCACCGCAACTCCCAAAATCGTGGCGGTCGCGAACAAACAGCCACCTACGATAAGCATTGTTTTTTTAGAAATACGTGTTAACAGCCTGCTGGCCAACAGAGAGACCACAAAAATAACCAGCAGCGGCCCTGAGACAATATAATTAACGGCTCCGATCTGATCTGGAAAAGTGCCGTAAATGTTATTGATAATTGGGTACATAACATTGTCGCCCATGATAGCAATGCTGGACAACAGTAGTGTAATCAAAAATAAAACTGTTCTTCCTTTCGACATTTCAATTGACATTTTCTTTCCTCCCTTTACAGATCATTGAGGGTCCATTCAATACCCTCTAAAAAAATACCACGTTCCTCCTTGGGGATTTCCCAGGAGGTATCCTCCATCAAAGCTTCAATTAATTCTTCAAACGTTCTTTCCATTGTGATCTCCTTAATATCTTCCATATTCATGGGCACAAGCGTAAACATCAATGACCTTTTCATCCACATCACCCGGACAAATCCAATTTTTATCGGTTGTAAAAATAAATGCTCCGTTTCCGGCACATTCGTCAATGACCCGCTTGGTATAATTCCGATTTTCCTCTTTTGTAAACAGTTTAACCTTATTGAGGTACGCGCCGCCCGCAATCACCTGGTAATCGCCGATTTTTTTACTGACCTCAAAAATATCATCATCATCCACATGCAGAATACAGCTATCTTGTGGCAACTCTCTGAAATAATCCAGTAAATGCAACCACTGCCCTTCTAATAAGATATAGGCCTTATTGCCTGTTTTGGCAATATTCAGAAGCATTTCCTTTTCATATGGCCAATAAAATTCTTCAAACTGCCGGATATTTAAATAAGCTGGAATATGTGGCAGCTGCTGAACAAAGGGATAGCTGTGATCAATTTCTGTAAAATGATTACATCTCAGCTCATAGAGCCGTACTACCGCTTCCTTTACTTCTGATTTATGCCGTCTCAGATCGCTGACGGTTCCAACAAAGCCTCTAAAGCTGTCAAACAGAATATCTAATGGATGCATCATCATGAGCATGTCATCCAAAATCGTGGTGATACCGTATCGCTCTTCAGCAAGCTTTGTTAAGCCGCCGTTAAAGGTGCCAAACATAAAGACGTTAATGTCGTCGACTATGGCCTTTACGGCATTTTTGGCCGTTTCCAGATCGCCGTTAAAAAGAAAGGGGTACCGTCTTGGCAACAGCGTGTTTTTCACGAATTGATCAGGATCTGCAATTAAGGCTGGATAATCGGATTCCTCCATCAATGACTTCTGAACATGCTGAAGAGTGATCTGATCTGGACCCATAAAATTTTGCACACCGCCCATCACCGCGTTGGCATGAGGATAAAACCAGACCCCCTGTGAAATGGTCACATCGCAGTACAGCCTGTCAAAAATCTTGAGCATGGCCTCATGGTAGGCATCCTCGTCGTTCATCACCGCTGTAAAAGTGGTGTCGCCAAAGGAAATCACGCCGCCGCCAGGATTGGCCATCACCGGCACATAGGCCGGGTGGTTCCGATTGGCTGCTTTTATCACATTTTCTTTTCTTTCTGCTAAAAGCTCTTCTTTACTCATAACCTTCTCCTTTTTTGTTTGCGCGCGTTCGATATTTATGTATAACTAAATTAAGTTACACATAAATTATATGCACTCCGTTTTCATTTGTCAAGAAGAATTTGTATTATTTTTAAATTTACTAATTTTTTCCAATCAGAGTATTTTTTTATCGACTTATAAAATAATTTAAGTAATGTTTATAAATATAAAAACTCCATTTTTTCTGAACGAAAAGATGGAGTTTTTATATTGAACTTAAACCCTTAATTTGCATTTTTTTAATTCACTAATTTTTCAAACAAATAACGGCAATCATCATAGTGACAAATTCTGCCATTGGAACACTTAACCAAATACCGTTCATCCCCATAAATAAAGGCAGAAAACAGACAAAAAGACCACTTATTACAATGCCTCTTAAAACAGATAGAACAAAAGAAATTCTGGCTTTCATTTTGGCCTGTAAATAATAAATTGAAACAATGGTCATCCCCATAAAAAGAAACGCGAAAAAATAGATTCTTATGCTCTCAGATGCGAGTGTCAGTATCTCCTGTGATCCGCTCATAAAAATTTGCACAACTTGTTCCGGAAAAAGAAGTCCGACGCTAATAAAAATTCCTCCCATGATCATGACGGTTATGACAGCTCTGTGAAAGGTTTGAGTCATCCGAGTGGTTTGGTTTGCCCCTAAATTTGCTGACACAATCGGTTGGACAGTCTGCCCGACACCACTGTACAAAGCTTGAATTAACGCCGCAATTGTCGCGATTACACCAAAGATCGCCAGCTCGTTTGCACCGCCATAACGCATAATCTGATTGTTAAAAAGACTGATGAGCACTACATTTGCCACCTCGATTACACTAGAACTAATCCCAATGCCAATTACACTTTTTATGCTCTGAAGCGTGTGCACAGGTCTGACGAGCAGAAGATGACAGTTTTTAGAAAAGAAGTGGCTGAGCAGAATAATCACCTGCGTTGTCGTTCCAATAACCGTTGCCACGGCTGCCCCTTCCATCCCCATGTTAAGGGGGAAAACCAAAAACCAATCGCCAAATATATTAACAATTCCGCCACATATTACCGCTTTCATCGCTAATGCAGGCGCATTATCGTTACGTAAAAAACATGCTAAAAAAGGCGAAAACAAAAAAAATGGATAAAACCAAATAATCCATTTTGCATACTTTTCTACATAAGGCATCAAATTTTCATCAGCTCCTAATATTTTGAAAATTTGTGGATAAAAAAGGAACATACTTACCCAAAAAATAAGGCTGAGTAGTGCCATCAGAATTAATGACGCTGTAAAATATGTATTTCCGGCTCTTTCATCCCCGCTTCCCTTTTCCTTACTCATCAAGACCGAACCACCTATGCCGCAGAGCAGTGCGATAAAAACAGTAAAACCATATAGCGGGTTGATCACGGCCATCGCTGCCGCTCCTACAGGTCCCTCATACTGCCCGACTGCAATTGTATCCACAAAACTATAAACAGATATCACAACTGCACTTCCAAGAGAAGCAACCAAATATTTTAAATACAGCTTATTAATGTTACCTGTCAATAAATCCATCTTTTTTCTCCTTTCATAAAAAAACTGGATAAGCTGTCCGGCATAAAGCTCCGACATCTTATCCAGTATTCAAACAATACCCTCCGATGATACGCACATAATGGTTTATGTGTTCAATCTGATACTATCATGACTCTTGAAAAGAGTCAATTTTTTATTGTGATATTGATTATTAAATTTATGCTTACCTAATATTGACTTTCTTTTTCCCCTCTGATATAGTAATTCCTATATACTAGGAGGTAAAAATGGCACAATATGATAACGGGCTCGAGACTAAAGAACAAATCCTAGACTGCTGTCGGATTCTTTTTTACGAAAAGGGCTATAAAAAAACCACTTTTAAGGAAATCAGCAGCGTGACCGGAATCAATCAGGGATCCATTTACTATCATTTCAAAAAAAAGGAAAACATTGGTAAAAGTATTTTTACTGAAATGATGCGGCAGGGTTATGACATTGCGGAACAACTTATCGGTGAAAGTTGCACCCCCTTGGAGCGTTATATTTTGGCCGACTACATCTACTGGCATTTTTTCTTTAAGGATCCATGCTTTCGCTTATTCAGCGTGGAATTCAATATTGAAAACACCATGACCATCGAAGAATTTTATCACGATCTTTTTGAATACATTCATTTACCACTGCCAGAAAAAAACTTTCAATACGAAAAGGGAAAAAACGCTTTTAACTTATCCCTCATTTCACTTTTCGCCACCTCTATCAAAATGTCCAGTGAAGTTGCCGCGAACATTAATGGTTTTGAGCTGGACGAAATCATTGCCTTTGACACCGCCTTCGCCCTGGACTTTCTTAAGCTGGGAACCGAAAGCGCCGAAAGCATTCTGAAAAAAACACGCGACATTTATCAAAAAACACATTTTTATAATGATCATTTTAAAATATTTGTATAATAAAACTTTCAACCTCCAGAACGTCATAAAAGATAACGTCCCGGAGGTTTTTATTTTCCATCATTCCTTCCTGATTTTTTCCCTCATCTCCCCACGCCCTCTCTTTTTCCGCCCATCCCGATACTTTTTCACCCCAAAACCCGTCCCTTTTTTATCTTTTCGCCCCTTTTTTGGGGCTATAAGCCCTTTTGCGCTTTTCCAAAAGGCGGTTTACAATGGCATCAAGCTTAAAAAAACGAACAGGACACCGGTGTTCCGAAAGGAAATTTAAAATGTTAAACCACACGAAAAAAATCATGACCACCCAACTGACCATTGAAAAACGCATCGCCGAGCTGGAGACGGTGCTCAACAGCGCCGCGGGGCGCGCGGCGATGGAGGACCGGAGCTACCAGATCATCGGCACTGGCATTCCGCCCGTACTGCTGCTCGCCACGCCGGAGGGCGTCTTATACAGCGTGCGGGACGTGGAGCGGCTGCTGGGGCTTACCATGCCAAGGCATCGTGTGCGCAGGCTGCTGGGCCGAAACGCAGTAAGCCTGAGGGCGGTTCTGCAGCCCGACAATCTCAAATGCCATCATCTCCGGGCTTTTATCGATCAGGAGGGCGTGAAAAAACTCATCGACGCAGCCGTCCATCTATCGGAGGATCAGCAGAGCGCCTATGGCGGCTGGCTGCTCCGCATCGCCCCCATGCTCATCCAAAACGCCAGGGAGGTGGCCTAAAATGACCCGCTCCCAGAACCGCTACACCCCGGTCTGCCTGCCCCAGATCTTTGGCGGCCAGCGCTTCCGCGCCCTGTACGACGCTCAGGACAGCACCGTTTACTTTGTCCTCAATGATCTCTGCGCCCTGCTGGGGCACTCCAATGCCCGCATGGCCGCCAAACGCCATGTGGCGCCCCAGGATGTCACTAAGCGTTACGTCCTGGATACTAACGGGCGTTACCAGCGCACCACAGTGGTCAACGAGTCAGGGCTCTACGCCCTGGTCTTTGGCAGCCGCCTGCCTGCCGCTGGGCGCTTCAAGCACTACGTGACCAGCCAGATTCTGCCCAGTGTGCGCAAATATGGCGCTTATATGGACCCATCGGTGCTGTCCCAGATCGAAAAGGACCCGGATGCCTGCGCAAGGCTTCTCTGCTCCCTGCGGGCCGCCCTTTCCGAAAAGCAGGCACTGGAAAAGCAGCTGGCACTGGCCGAGTCCAAAGCCCTCTTTGCCGACGCGGTCATCGGCGACAGCCGCACCATCAGCATGTATGGCATGGCCGACCTTTTAAAAACCGCGGGATACCAGGGCATGAGCCGTGAAATCCTCATGGACAAGCTGCGTCAGCTGGGGTATCTCAGCGTGCAGCCCGGCAGCCTGAACCATCCCATGGCCCGGGCCAACGGCCTCATCGAGCTGTGCGTCCGGGTCATCTGGCCAAAGGACGCCCAGGGCAGGCGCATCCCGAACCGCCGCCCCCTGGTGCTGCATGTGCCCCGCGTCACCGGCGCCGGGCAGGTGCATTTCATGAGCCTGTTTTCAGGAAAGGAGGCCGCCCATTAACTACATTCAGGAGGTAAAGGAATTTTACGGCTGGCATCGGGATCACCCGGTGCCGGCGGCGGCCCATATGCTCTGGCACTACCTGATGTACCGCAACAATGCCTGCGCGGTGCCCACCCTTGGGGGCGAGTGAAGATGGAGGGCAGAATTTGTCATCAGCCCCCACCAGCTCGAGCGGGATCTCGGCGTCAGCTACCGCTCCCTCAGCCGCGCCCGGGCGCAGCTGGAGGCTGCCGGCCGCCTGCACTACCAGCCTGCTGTCAAAAACAGCCGGGGCATCTACACCCTGATCCCCTTTGCCGAAAACCTGGCCCCGGTCACAAGGCAGAGCCTTGGCGGCCAGCGCTTGCTGGTCTACGACTATGTGGATTATCCACAAGCTGTGGATAAATAAACAGCCGGGCGGACATTTTTGGCCGGTATTTTTGATAAAATCCAAAAAGGGAGGCCGAATCAACCCCAGATTTGTCTCCCTTTATTAATAACTTAAATAATATATATTTCTTTTTAAAGTAATCCTGGAGGTGCTTTATGACCCAAAATCGATACGGTAAAGGACCCGGACTGATCCCGGGCCGCCGTCTGTTTAACATTCAGGCAGCCGCCCTGGTGGACAAAGACGTCTGGGCGCGCACGCCCGAGGAGGCCGAGGACGCCTACAACGCGTTTCGGGAGGCTATCACCGGCCATTTCGACGGCATTTATCTGGAGGATGCGTGCATTTATGAAAGTGAGTGTGACCATGAATAAGGAAAAATACACCGAGCTCAACCACCTGGTAAAGCGCGCCCAGGAGGGTGAGCGCTGAGCCGAGGAGGCTGTTCTGCTGCGCTTTCGGGCGCTGGTGCTCTCGTCCATGAAACGCCTGATCCCGCCTTTGTATTATGAGGACGCCTATCAGGACGGCTGCCTGGCCGTGCTTTCGGCCATCCGCGGCTTTGATGCGGAAAGCGGCGTCTATTTCAGCAAATATGTCCAGATGAAGGTCAACTACTGCTTTCTGGAAAGGGGCCGTTTTTACAAAGGCGCCGCGCCAGAGCCGCCCCTCAGCCTGGACATGCCTGTATCCAGCGCCCAGGACGCCGGTACTCTGGCCGACTGCGTCGCCGATACCGCGCCCCCGGCCGCCGATGCCCTCATCCGGCAGGAGGAACTCAGCCGCCTGGCCCCGCTGGTGAAAGCTTTGCCACAAAAGTACCGGCGCATCATCGAGGCCCACTATTTTAAAGGCCTGTCCCTGGCCGAAATTGCCAGACAACGGGGCATCAGCCCCAATACAGTAAGCACCTGGCACCGGCGGGGACTGGCTGCGCTGAGAGAAAGGCTTTAACGCCTTTCTCAGCGTGTCGAAAAAGCTGTTCATGAGATGCAAATCTAAAGCTTAAAGCTGTTTGAGTTGATAATGGATGGTTATGGTTGATAGTGGATAGTTGCAGTACGCTTTCGCCTGTGGCTCAAGCGATTAATATGCGGCCAAAGGCCGCGTCTAATCAAATCGGCCAAGGGCTGATTTGCTCCTGAACTTTCCACTTTCCACTATCAACTTTCAACTTAAAGGCCGCTGCTTCAATCGTTTTTGCGTCAGCAAAAGCGTTCCAAAACCTTTCACCTTCCACCTTCCATCTTCCACCTTTCACTTTCCATTTTCCATTTTTTTTGAACGGCCTTTGTCTTTTTTTGCATTATGTAGGTATCCCACAAATGAAAGGAGTCCAAAAATGGCAATTGAAAAACAGATTACTGGCGTCGATATGAAAACCACGTTGAATTATGGTGATAACGGCGAGGGAAAAATTGTGAAAAAGACAAAGACCTATGGCGATGTGCGCGAGGACGTCACCGACGAGGCGTTTTTCGCTACCGCCAAAGCCATCGCGGCCATGCAGGAGCCCATTATGGAACGCAAACAAAAGGTCACTTCTGAAGAACTCATGGAAGTGTAACCCGCACTTGGCAAACCCAATTAAAAATAAGGAGGTGCTGTAAATGGCAGCAACAAACAGTAAGGATCTCGTTCTCAGCTATGAACGGGCAGACGGCAAAACCCACAACATGACCATTCCCGATTACAGAAACGATATTACCGACGCCGAGATCAAAACCGGCGCCGAGGCCATTCTGGCTCAAGCTATTTTTCTTCCCGACGGCGTAGGGCTCGTCAAACTCGCCGGGGCGGTGAAGGTGGAAACCACCAAAACCGAAGTCCCCGTCGCAGATGCGCAAGCGTAGTTTTCAAGCGGCCCTTTGGGCCGCTTTAAGACTGTAGACAAAGGATATCAGTAAGCGACAAAGCGTTAAAAAGAAGCTTTTAAGTTGATAGTGGATAGTGGATAGTTGTCGTACGCTTTCGCCTGTGGCTCAAGCGATTAATATGCGGCCAAAGGCCGCGCCCAATCAAATTCGCATGGCGAATTTGCACCTGAACTTTCCACTTTCCACTTTCAACGATCAACTCAATCGCCTCTCATTTTAATTTTGCCGCTGTCTTATAACTTTTAGACAGTCGAAGTCGAAAGGAGTCTTGATATGCGCTATAAAAAAACAGGCGGGGTGCTGATTTTTTTCGTCTTTGGCGTCAGCCTGATTTTTGCCGCCTCCCTGCCCCTTCCCAAAGCGGAGGGCCTGCTGGAAACATCGCCAGAGCAGACGGCCTCTCCGCCCACAGCAGAAGCGCCGCCTGAGCCAGACCCGCAGGCGCAAACACCCGGTGATCCTAAAGAAACCATCATCCCCCACGCGCCGGAAAACCGGGAACCCCAGGCCTCCGGGCACTTCCTGATGTCGGAATACGCTTGTGATTGCGCGGGCTATTGCGACGGGTGGCCGGCCCAGATGTCCCCCGCCCTGCTCGAGCGCATCGAGGCCCTGCGCTGCGTGCTTAACCGTCCGATCATCATCACCTCCGGGGTGCGCTGCCCCGGGCGAAACACCGAGGTTGGCGGTATCCCTTGTTCCTGGCATCTGAGCGGACATGCCGCAGACCTCTACTGCCCAGGCGTTTCGGTGGCTGCCCTTGCCCAGACGGCAGAAAGCCTGGGGCTGGGCGTGCTGCCCCACTACGATGAGGGCTACGCCCATGTGGAGCTGTGGGAGTAAGCTTAAAAAGAAAACCGCTGTGCTTGAATTTTCAGGCACAGCGGGGTATAATATGGGTAGAAGCGTAATCGCAGCAAGGCGGTTGCCTCGTATGATGGACTTCACTACCCTTTCGTCGGTCAAAACTCGGGGGTAGTGTTGTTTTTATTTTTTGTTCTTTTTATCGTTTAGATAAGAAAGAACCGCTACTAAGAGCCCACATCCTGCTACCAACAGTGACAGCATTTCGTAAATACTCATAAGCAACGCCTCCTTTCTTCGAATCTTAAATTCAAAGGCCGGAGGCAACACTATCCCGACTGCGATTACTCTTGTTTATTTTAGCATACAAACCAATATAATACAAAGCAAAAAAAGAACATACGATTTTATCGCATGTTCTTTTTATTTTACAGATTGATAAACCCGGTCTTTTTACGGACCTTCATGAGGGTTTTGTACGCGATTTTTGAGGCTCTCTCGGCGTTTTGCTTCATGACGCTTTCCAGATAGCCCTTGTCGGCCAACAGACGCTTGTATTCCGTCTGGATAGGGCGCAAAGCCTCGGCTACGCTCTCGCCAACTGCCAGCTTGAAATCGCCATAGCCTTTGCCCTCAAACTCCTTCTGGATTTCTTCAAGGCTGCGGCCAGTGGTGCAGTTGTAGATTTCCATGAGATTGGAGACGCCAGGCTTGTTTTCCCGGTCGTGGCGGACTTCGGTATCGGAATCGGTGACCGCGCGCTTAAACTTGCGGATAACCGTATCGGGATCGTCTAACAGCGAGACAAAGCCGTTGATGTTCTCATCGGATTTGGACATTTTCTTGCTGGGTTCCTGCAGGCTCATGATGCGCGCGCCAGTTTCGCCAAAATAGGGCTCCGGCAGCTTAAAGGTGGGGCTGAACTGCTGGTTAAAACGGGCGGCGATGTCTCTTGCCAGCTCGACATGCTGCTTCTGGTCGTTACCGACAGGTACCAGATCAGACTGGTATAATAAAATGTCGGCAGCCATCAGAACCGGATAGTCGAAAAGGCCGACGCGGATGTTGTTGCCCTGTTTTTTGGATTTATCCTTATATTGGGTCATACGGCTCAGCTCGCCCATGTAGCTGAAGCAGTTGAGTATCCAGGTCAGCTCGGTGTGAGCCGGCACATGGGACTGCACGTAAAGAATCGATTTATCCGGGTCGATGCCCACAGCCATCAAAATGGCCAGGGATTCATAGGTGCGGCGTCTTAAATCCGCCGGAACCTGCGGCACGGTGATGGCGTGCAGGTCAACCACGCAGTACAGGCAGTCATAGGCCTCCTGCATGGGCACCCAGTTTTTCATGGCGCCAAAATAATTACCGATGGTAAAGGTTCCTGATGGCTGTATACCGCTGTATACAATTTTCTTTTCGGGTGTTTCCATAGATGCTCCTCCTAATGGATTAAATGTTTTATTCGTCAATGTCCAGCTGTTCCAGGGTCAGCTCGTTGCAGCCAAGGGCCAGCTGCTCGATCATATTCTCAAAGATGGTATAGTCCCGGTCCCCGCCGGTAGCGCAGATATGCGTCACGCCGTCGTACTGGCTTTCGTTAAAGGCATTGTTCTTCTCCAGATACGCCTTCAGCAGGGTGATCTGCTTGTCGGCCGGGTCGATGATGCTCAGGCAGGGGTACATTTCCTCAATGGTTTTACGGACAATGGGAAAATGGGTACAGCCCAGAAGCAGGGCGTTTACCCGCTCTCTTTCAAAGATGGGGTCGATGGCCTCTTTAATATTCCGGCGCAGCAGCACCAGCTCGCCCGGGTGGTTATTGATCACATTGGCAAGGGTGCGGGTTCCCTGGGTAATGTAGCGGATCGCCTGCGTGTGTCTGGACAGAATATGCTCATAGGTACCGTTTTTGACGGTGGCGGTGGTGGCGATGAGCCCTACCGATCCTTCCTTCTGACGGTCAATGGTGGCCAGGCACCCGGCCTCCACAATGCTGAATAAGGGCACATTTGCGGTGAGGCTGCCAATGAGTGAGGAAAGGGTATTGCAGGCCAGAAGAATGGCCTTGACGCCCATATTCTCCAGAAAACGGATATCGCTGTTACCAAAGGCGATAATTTCCTCATTTTCCCGTTCTCCGTAGGGCATGCGTTTGGCATCGCCCAGATAGACGATGTTTTCTCTGGGCAGCTGCCGCTGCAGCTCCCGCAGGACGGTAAAACCGCCGATTCCTGAGTCGATTAAACCAATCGGACTGCTGTTTCCCATAAGCTTATCCCTTCAATATACGTATTAATCACGAAAGATAATGGTGCCATCCTCATACATTTCGTCGACAATCGCCAGTGATTCCAGCCGGGTGCCGGACGCGCGGATTTCTTTTCCACCGTTCTGGAAGCCTTTTTCAATGGCGATGCCCACACCCATCAGCTGGGCGCCGGACTGCTTCACAATTTCCTCCAGGGCTTCAACGGCTTTGCCGTTGGCCAGAAAATCATCAATGATCAGAACCTTATCTTCGGGATTTAGATATTTTTTTGAAACCATGATCTGGTAGGTCTGCTGCTTGGTAAAAGAGTAAACCTCGCTGGTATAAATGTCCTTATCCAGATTTAAGGACGCATTTTTTTTGCCGAATACCACAGGGCAGTAGTCAAAATATTTGGCTGCCACAGCGGCAATGGCGATACCGGAGGTTTCGATGGTCAGAATTTTAGTGACTTCGACATCTTTAAAGCGTCGCGCAAATTCCTCGCCCATGGCTTCGAAAAGCCGGATATCCAGCTGATGATTGAGAAATGAATCCACTTTTAATATATCTTTTCCAAGCGCGTGCCCATCGTTCAAAATTTTATTCTTTAATAATTCCATTTACCCTTTTCTCTTTCTCGATTAACAAATCTTTTTACAAACTTTTTGCATATTTATATATTATATCAATCTTTGCCACACTTGACAATAAGGCAGTTGAAAGTTGATAGTGGATAGTTGGTAGTTATAGAGCGCTTTTGCTGAGGCAAAAGCGATTAAAAAAAATGGCCTCAGGCCGTTTTCCAATCAAATCTGCCACTGGCAGATTTGTACTACAACTATCCACTATCCACTTTCCACTTTCCACTAAAAAAAGCGGCACTGCCTACCAGTACCGCCTCTACATTTTCAAATGATCACAGATTCTTCGGAAATCTTATCATCCTCACCGGATGATTTCCTCATCATCTGCGTTAGCTTCGTTGCCAGTCGCACGCTCACGCTTTGCTCCTTACCAATTTCTTTCAGAAATTGGACTCAGCGTCATTTCTTCTCCTTCGCTGCCTGGGCTTCGGCTACGACTTTGTCGGAGATCATGGCTGGGGCTTCTTCGTAGCGGACATATTCCATTTCGAATTCGCCTCTGGCCTGGGTCATGGAGCGGAGCTCGGTGGCATATTTAAACAATTCTGCCAGCGGCGCTTCTGCGGTGATGACCTGTTTTCCGCCTTCGATGGGTTCCATCCCCATGATGCGGCCGCGTTTCTTATTGAGGTCGCCCATGATATCGCCCATGTATTCTTCGGGTACGGTGATGGTCAGCTTATAGATGGGTTCGAGCAGAACCGGTGAGGCTTCTTTCATCCCCTTGCGGTATGCCAGAGTGGCCGCCATCTTAAAGGACATTTCATCCGAGTCGACAGCATGGTAGGAGCCATCGTACAGGGTGGCCTTTACGCCAGTAACCGGATAGCCGGCCAGCACACCTTCCACCATACAGTCCTGAAGGCCTTTTTCGACCGCCGGAATAAAGTTTCTCGGCACAGCGCCGCCCACAACCTTGTCGATAAAGACAAAATCATCATTCGGGGTATCGCCTGGTTCAAAGGTTACCCATACGTCACCGAACTGGCCGCTGCCGCCGGACTGTTTCTTATGACGGCCCTGGGCGCTGGCAGATTTACGGATGGTTTCACGGTATGGCACCTTCATGGGCTCAAGGTTTACGCCAACGCCGAATTTCTGCTGTAATTTATTGGAGATCACTTCCAGGTGCATTTCGCCAAGGCCTGAAAGCAGTGTCTGTTTGGTTTCATTATTGCGGTTAAAGCTCATGGTCGGGTCTTCCTCGATCAGACGGTGGAGACCCGTGGACAGCTTGTCGATGTCCGCTTTGGTTTTTGGTTCAATGGCCATTGAGATCACCGGTTTCGGGAATTCGATCTTGTCATAGACGATGGGGTCTTTCGGATCGCACAGGGTGTCTCCGGTGACGGTAACGCCCAGCTTGGAGAAAGCGCCGATATCGCCTGCCAGTAAGGCTTCGATTTCGATCTGCTTGTTGCCGCGCAACACATAGATGTGGTTGGTCTTTTCTTTTGCTTCCTTGGTGGCGTTATAGACCTCCGTGGTGGCTTCAAGTACGCCAGACATTACCTTAAAGATAGACAGCTTGCCGACAAACGGGTCGACGATGGTCTTAAAGACCAGTGCGGAGAAGCTCTCGCTGGCGCCGCAGGCACGTTCGACTTCTTTTCCGTCTCTTGGATCCTTGCCCATAACAGGTTTGGCGTCCTTTGGTGACGGCAGATAGGCAATGATCATATTTTCCAGGGTTTCTACGCCGATGTTCTGTACTGCGGAGGTACACAGAACCGGGATCAGGTCGCCGTCCAGCACGCCAGTGCGGATGCCATGGTGGATTTCGTCTTCGGTCAGCTCTTCGCCGTCAAAGTATTTTTCCATCAGGTCTTCACTGGTCTGGGCAACGGATTCCATGATCATTTCACGGAAAGGTTCCAGCTCTTCCTTCATATCTTCAGGTACTTCCACGTCAAAGCAGCGGTTGTCCTTTCTTTCGCTTCCGGTCATATCAACAATGTTGACGACGCCGCGCATGTCCTCGCCTTCGCCCATGGGTAATTCAAAAGGAATGACCTTATTGCCAAAGGCTTCCTTCAGATTATCCATTACCTTGGCAAAGGTCGCGTTTTCGCGGTCCATTTTGTTGACCACAATGAAAGCGGGTACGTCAACCTTTGACAAAAGCTCAATGGCTTTTTCTGTACCTACCTGTACGCCGGCTAAAGCATCGACTACGATAACAACCGCATCTGCGACTCTCAGTGCTGCGTAGGCGTCCCCGATAAAATCAAAATAACCGGGTACATCGATGATATTAATCTTGTGTCCGCCATATTCTACTGGAATAATGGATGAAGAAATTGAGAACATTCTTCTCTTTTCTTCCGGATCAAAATCGGATAAGGTGTTCCCTTCATCAACTCTGCCCATTCGGTCAATGGCACCGCCGTTAAAAGCCAGCGCCTCTGTCAATGTTGTCTTGCCGCTTCCCCCATGCCCTAATAAAAGGATATTTCGGATGTTTTTGGTTGGATACGTTTTCATGCTTCTTCCCCCTTGCTAGATTCTTAAATGATTGCATTTTCTCGAAATCATTATTTTAAAAGGTTATTTTCCCGAAAATGCGTTTGGTTTGTTGCATGTTACTATTTTATAATATTTTGCAGAAATTATCCACTAAAACTTGTAAAGAATTACAAAAAATTTTTAAAGGGGATCGAAATCCCCTTTCTGCCTTGTTTTTCTTAAGATTACAGTCCGACTCTCAGCTTCTCCATAACCTTCTTTTCCAGACGGGATACCGTCATTTGTGATTTACCGATAATGGCGGCCACCTCCTTCTGGGTCTTTCCGTTATAATAACGCTCCTCGATGATCATCCGCTCGACTGGGTTCAGGCTTTCCAGGCGCTGGCGGAGATCCTCAACATTTCCGATGTTTTCGATCCGCTCATCTTCTTCGCCGATCAAATCTAAGAGCGTTGCTTCCTGTCCGTCTGCATTGCTTTCAAATTCTGTTGATAAGGATTTTGGATAGAAGACATTATTGCCTTCCATTGCTTCAATCACAGCTTCCTCGGTCACCTCCAGATAGTCCGCAATCTCAGAAATCGTGGGCGTTTTCATGAGCTTGTGCTCTAAGGTCGTCTTCGCCCGGTTGATTTCGCGGTTAAGCTCCTGAATTCTCCTTGGAACCCGGATAATCCACTGTTTGTCACGATAATATTTTTTAATTTCGCCGATGATGGTGGGTGATGCAAAGGTGTCAAACTCAAAGCCTCTGTCGGGATCGTAGCGTTCGACCGCGTACATAAGTCCCAGACAGGCAACTTGATAAATATCTTCCACATCGTTGCTGCGGTAAGCATATTTTTTGACCAGTAATTTAGGAATATACAGGAAATTCTCGATAAGGCGATCACGAATTTCCTTATCGCCTGTTTTCTTATATTCGATAAACAGTTCTTTTGATTCCTGTTTTGTCATTTGATTTGGATATTCCATCTTATGTCCTCAGGTATTTCACCATCGTGATACTGGTACCCATTCCTTTATTACTGACGATTTCTACCTCATCCATCAACGATTTGATAATAAACAGGCCAAAGCCGCCGGCCTGATTGCCGGGCAGTTCCGGTTCACTCACGCTTTCAGGCTCATAGCCCTCACCATTGTCTTCGACACGGATGGTAAGCTTGTCCTGATCAAGCTGATAATACAGGTCATAAGACTGTTCGCTTGAGCAGCCATGACGCAGGGCATTTGTGCAGGCCTCAGAAACCGCTACTTTCAGGTCTTCTACCACATCAATCGAAAAACCAACGATATTTCCGACCGATGCAACCGTCAAGCGCGCAAGGCTGACAAACTGCGGAAGACTCGGCAGGCTAATGTGAACTGTTTCTCCCTGCAAACTTCTGCATGTACTGCAACTCATATCACTCATTGCTAATTTTCCTCCACAATACTAAAAATTTGATCGACACCGGTCAGCTGTAACAGCTTAACAACATTTTTCTGCGGGTTGATCAGCGTCATGTTCAGGTCTCTGCTCATGCTGCCCTTGCGCAGCTCAATCAGGATACCAATTCCTGTGCTGTCAATGTAAGACAGGTCCGTTAAATCCAGAAAAATCTCTTTTGTATTGGCTTCGATCAATTTTTCAATGGGTTCCTTAAACTGCGTGGCAGTATAGATATCAACTTCTCCTGTTACACGTATACCTTCCCGGCCATTTTTCAATTCACTTATTTCAAACATTATATCCTCCTCAACGAACATGGTTCGGCTGCCTGGCAGCCCCAAAATGCATTCATTCAACATCACTGAGATTATTATACCCAAATTTCTCACCTTTTAAACTCAAAAATCAAAAATAATTCTTTTTTTAAAAGGAGAAGCTCAATTTCAAAGCACAGGCTGCAGTACATTGGTTTATTTTAACAGAAAAGCCTTAAATTTGTGAGAAAGGCTGTGTGAGGGGGAACCTTTTGCTGAAGCATTGACAATATAAAAGAAACTGAAAGCGCGCCGCCTTCAGTTTCTGGGTGGGATAACTTTATTATCCCAAGTGCGATATTGGGTTATCGTTTTTTATAAGGTTTTTAAATTCTTCTGAGCCCCTGCAAAATAAATAATACTGATAATAAGATCAACAATGCAGCCGATCACTGCCGCCATGCCGCCGCTGATATAAATGATCAGAGAGGCGATCGATAAAACGAGCAGCACCACGCCCATAACGCGCAAGGCCTTGGCCTTTCCGGGATTTTCACAGTTTCTAACGGCCATAATGCCAAAAATAAGATTAAAAGCAGCGTTAACCACCATGATAACACCGCCTATAATGGCAGTTGTTCCGGCAGCCGCCAGACTGTTGTCACCTCCTGCGTTGATGCCTAAAGCCGCAATCCCGCCGCCTGCAAAGGCAAGGCAGGCCAGCAGAAGCTGTCCGATACCAAAAATCACTAAAATAATGCCTGCAAATTTTAAATATTTTTTCCCTTCCAAAATAACTTCTCCTTTTTTAAATATATCTTTATTATAGCAATTCAATTCTTTTTCCTCAACGTATATAACAGTAATGTTTTTCCCACAATGGTAAAGATAAAATATCTCTTTACCAGCACGAAAAAAAAGGGCTTCTTCCTGCTAAAATCGTCTATTTTTTACGGATATCACCTGTTTTTACCGAAATATTTTTTATTTTACCATTATGTGGATTGAACTCAATTCAAGGCTAACGTATACTTTTTATAGAGAATGGAGTAAATCAAAATCAAATGAATCAATCTGAAAGCTTTGAAGCACTCATAAGTGAAACTGAACATGTTTTAAAAAAGCGGCTGGCCCCTCAGGGCACAAGCAATACCTACCGCACCTACCGGCTCCACTGTGTCAGCTTTATCAGGTGGGTCGCTGAAAATTACGGGTGTGCCACCCTTACGGCGGCGAGGTCCCACGTCACGCCGTGGCTCCAAAGCCGCACAAAGCTGAGTAAAAACACCCGCATGGTGGACGCCAGCGCACTGGCTAAGCTCTATGATGAGGACCGCCGCTGTTTTTTGCTGGATTCGCCCTATATCCAAAGCCCCAGCCCTGGCATGCTGCGCATCTTCTGCATGTCGACCGGGCTGATCGGTCATGAGCTAACCCATCTGAAAAAGAACTGCCTGGTGCGTTTTAACCACCAGTACTTCATCCGTCTGGAAATGCCAGGTGAGCTCCGCATGGTGCCGGTTATCGACAACCGCGAAGCGGTTACCCGCATCATTGCCGGATGCAGCTCTGAGCCGCTGTGGACAGCTCTGCCGGATTGCTTTGACTATGAGACGCCGCGGGATCATTACATTATGAGGCTCTACCAAAAGCTGGCGCGGCCTGTACACGGCCTGGCCGAGAGTGAGCGATACCGCCTTCACAGCGCAGAGCGCGTTCTTGACAAACGCGCTCTGTTCGCAGTGGCGCAGTCAACAGGGATTTATGATTACCAGGCTCTGGCTCAGAAAATAGACCGCCTGACAGACTCGAACAAAACAAAATCCTAAGAGGTATTTATGTACTTATTTTATAATCTTGCTCTTCCCTTTGCCGTCATGGCAGGCCTGGGCTTTAACGTGTTTAACAAAAAGCTGCGGCTGTCCGACAAAAGAGAAATTCTGCTGACGGTGGCGGCAGTGGCCATCAGCATTATTCTGGACAAGATCGTTACCATCCTCCACGCCACAGTACTGTTTTCAGAACCGCTGCTGATCGCGCTGATCTTCATCTACTACCATCTGATTTTTCATTCCTCTGTTTATGAAACAGCTTTTGCCTTTTTTGTATTTGAGAGCTATGTGCATATTGTTTCTTTTTTCAGCAATATTCTCGCAGGCGCCTTGCCCGCGCCTTTCACATACATTGAGGCCAGCAGCCGTTTTCTTTTATGCTACGCATTTGTGCTGGCAGTGACCCTGCCGTTCATGGTTTTTTTTGTGCATCGCTTTGTCAAGCGGCTCATGGATGCCGCCTCCGGTATGCCTGCTGTATTCTGGAACTACCTCTGGGGCGTCCCCTTTGCTTTCTATCTCGTCACCACCATGAAGGTTTTTCAAAGACAGGCCTTTCCGGAAGAGCTCACACAGCTCAGCATTCTGGTTTCCGTCGCCTGGGTCATCGGCATCTTCGCGGTCAATATCCTGGTGATCCGGATGGCCCTTGAGATCATTCAGCTGACCAGAGATCACGCACAGCTTGAGCTGGCATCCCTCCTTGTGGAAAAGGAAAAGGACCAGTACCAGCGCATTAAGAGGGATATCGAAGCCACCTCCAAGCTCCGCCACGATATGCGCCACCATCTGATGGGGCTGGAGGGCTATCTGGAAAAAAACGATACCGACGGCGCACTGGGATACCTGAGAAAGATTACGCGTGAGGCTGCGCCTGATGAAAATGTTATTCTCTGTGACAACTGCGCCATCAACGCCATCGCCTGCCATTTTTTTGAACGCGCAAGACTGTGCGGCACCGAGGTTTCCAGTACCCTGCTGATTCCAGATACTCTCTCCGATTCCGAAAATGATCTGTGTGTTGTGCTCGGCAACCTGATTGAAAACGCGGTCGAAGCCTGTGAGCGCCAGCAGGACGGCGCGCGTTTTATCCATGTCACCGCCAGCTTTACAAGCAAAAGAGATTTTTGCATAATGGTTGAAAACAGCTTTGACCACGAAATCCAATACGATAAAAATGGAAACTTCCTTTCATCCAAGCGTAGCACAAATGCTGCCCAGGAGGGCGGAATCGGGCTTTTATCCATTGACAGCATCGTAAAAAAATATAACGGCACGCTCAGCAGAGAAATTGAAAAGAACACCTATAGGGTTCTGATCCTGCTGGAACTGGAAAACAGCCAGCAGACCTCAGGAGACAGCCTGTGATATGGCATAGCATCTTAACACAACAGGAGGAGACAACGATTTGAACATTGCAATTATCGACGATTTAAAAGAGGACAGCCTGCTTCTCTGCGATTATCTGAAGCAGTATTGCGACAAAAACGAAACATTCGCAAATATTAAAAGCTTTGAAAAAGCCAGCGACTTTCTGGCGTGCTTTATCCCACAGGTTTACGATCTTATTTTTGTGGATATTTATATAGACGATATGAACGGCATTGAGCTGGCACAAAAAATACGGGAAACCGATAAGAACTGCATTCTGATTTTTTCAACCATAAGCACTGAGCACACCCATGCGCTGGCGGGTTATAAAGTGCACGCGTCTGACTATCTCGTCAAGCCTTACGACTACGGCACCTTTGAAGAAACCATGCAGCGCTGCAATTCTCTGGCCGTTGAAAAAGCGCATTATATCGAAGTCAGGCAGAGCCGCACCAACATTAAAATCTTAATCCGCAACATCATTTATACCGACTATTCCAACCATTATATTTATATTTATACCAAAACAGGAACTGTCAAGACTTACATGGTTTTTAAAGATTTTTCCAAGCTGCTCCTGCCCTACTCCAATTTTATCTGCTGCTACCGCAACTGCATGGTCAACCTGGATGAGGTCAACTTTATGGAAAATAAGGAGTTTATCATGAGTAATGGCGAACGCGTGTCCATCGCCCGCTCCAGTTACAACGAAATTCAGGATTATTACCGAAGTTATCAGTTTAAAAAGCTCAACCGGCTCAAAGGCTAAAAGAACCCCGGGATGTAACATTTTGGTACATCCCGGGGTTCTCTTTTTACTGCATCAAACTTTTTTAATCTTTTTTTCCTTCTTATTCGCCACGCGTGCCTCACCCTTGCTGATGACCTGCATCACCTTGGCGATTTTGGCAAAAGCGCCGACCAACGGGTCTACCACATCGGATTTAAGATGGTTGACGGAATCCTCTACACCGCCCAGCATATCGTTTGCCTTGTTTGTCATATCGTCGGCATTCTGCGTAATGCTGTCCACATTGTCCATGATGTTGTGGATCTGCGCGCGGTTTTCATCCATCAGCTTGGCTGTGGTTTCCAGGGTCGAACCCAGGTTTTTAAAAACCTTAATGAGATAAACCGTTCCAAACACAAAGGCAATGGCAATAATCAGGACCGCCAACTCCCAGATACTAAAACTTACAGTCATCATTTAACGGATACCAGTCCTAGTTCTTTACAACGTCTTTGGCGGCGTTTTTAACACTGTCGATGGTGTCAGAAGCCTTGTCAGCCGCGTCGGCCGCTACGTCCTTAGCGTCGTCCGCTGCATCCTTGGCGGCATCGACGGTGTCTTTGGCCGCGTCGGCAACGGCTTCGCCGTCTTCCTTCTGAAGGGCTTCCAGTTCTTCGTTTAATTCTTCGATGTCCTGGTTCACTTCATCCTGGATTTCCTGAATTTTATTTTCAATCTGGTTTTTGTATTGGTTTACCTTATCGGTTACAGAATCGGTCATGTCCTGCAGCTGTTCCTTGAGATTTTCACCGTATTCCACAGCCTGATCATACGCGTCACCGAAAGTGTCCTGCGCGCCGTCTTTAATCTTACGGCGTGTTTCTTCGCCGGAGCTTGGGGCAAGCAGAATCCCTAAAGCACCACCAATGATTGTTCCAACGAACAATCCGCCTACAAAATAACCTTTGTTACAACTCATATTCTTTGTCCTCCTGGTTTTAAATCGTTTTTGATAGTAATATAATAATACCCCAAAAAGCTTAAATTGAACAGCCCTTTGAGGTATTATTGAAAATTTCTTTACTTTTTTTAGTTACTTTTCACCAAAATTACTTTGCACCAGCGCAACCAGCGCGTCCAGAGCTTCCTGTTCGTCCTCGCCGTCGGCTTCGATGGTGACCGTGGTCCCCTGTGCGATGCCGCCGGACATAATCCCCATAATGCTCTTGGCATTTAAGCGCGCATCGCCCTTGACCACTTCAATTTTTGATCTGTACTTTCCAGCGGTCTGTACAAACATGGATGCCGGTCTTGCATGCAGGCCAGTGGCGTTGGTAATGGTTACGACCTTATTGACCATTTTTAAATTCACCACCTTACTAAATGATTTTAATGCCTAATTCTGCGATCTTTGCCTGAACCATTTCTTTGACTTCTTCGCCAGTTTCCAGGTTCAGGGCTTTTTCTGCAATGGCCTTTGCGTCTTCATAGCTGACACTGCGGATAATCTTTTTAACCTGCGGAATGGAGGAAGCGCTCATGGAGAACTCGTCCATTCCCAGTCCCAGAAGGATCAGGGTTGCCATCGGGTCGCCGGCCATTTCGCCGCACATACCAGTAAACAGGCCTTCACGCGCATGGGAAGCGTCGATTACTGTCTTGACCAGACGCAGAATCGCCGGATGCAGCGGATTGTACAGGTAAGAAACCTCCTGGTTCATGCGGTCTACCGCCAGGGTATACTGGCAAAGGTCATTGGTACCGATGCTGAAGAAATCCACTTCCTTTGCAATAATGTCGGAGGTCACTGCAGCCGATGGGATTTCGATCATCACACCCACACGGATATTTTTGTCATAGGCCTGTCCCTTTTCGTCCAGCTCTTTCATACATTCCGCCAGAATTCCCTTAGCCTGACGCACTTCCGATACGCCGGAGATCATCGGGAACATGATCAACGCATTCCCGAATGCAGAGGCTCTCAGGATCGCTCTCAGCTGCGTCTTAAACATGTCCACTTCGCGGAAGCACAGACGGATGGCGCGGAAGCCCAAAAACGGATTCATTTCTTCTTCCAGAGGCAGGTACGGCAGCTTCTTGTCGCCGCCGATATCCAGTGTACGGATGATGACCGGGTCGCCGTTAAAGGATTCGATCACAGCCTTGTAAGCCTCGTACTGTTTTTCTTCATCCGGCATGGTGTCGCTGTTCATGTATAAGAACTCGGTACGGTACAGGCCAACACCGCGGCCGCCGTTTTTGTGCACGCCGTCGGTATCGTTCGGAGAGCCGATATTGCCGACCAGCTCTACCTTGTGTCCGTCGGTGGTGACAGCTTCCAGCTCCCTGAGCTCTGCCAGCTCCCTGATGTACGCCTGGTAGTCTTCCTGCTGTTTTTTATAAGCGGCCAGCTCGTCATCGGTCGGGTTGATCACAGCCTGTCCCTTTAAGCCGTCAACCACAACCATGTCGCCGTTTTTAACTGCGGCGGTAATATCGCCAAGGCCCAGAACAGCCGGAATTTCCAGGCTTCTCGCCATGATGGCCGTGTGGGAGGTACGGCTGCCGATATTGGTGGCAAAGCCCTTGACCCGCGCCTTATCCATCTGAGCGGTATCGGAGGGGGCCAGGTCGTCGGCTACGATAATGGTGTCTTCATCCAGACAGGAGATATCCACATTTTCAACCCCCATGACATTGTTAAGCACGCGGGTTCCCACATCACGGATATCCGCGGCGCGGGCGCTGAAATAAGGATCGTCCATCATGTCAAACATTTCAAAAAAGCGGTCGGTAACGGTTTTAACCGCAAACTCAGCATTGACGCCATTTGTGTTGATCTCAGCTGTGATGCTGTCCACAAATTCAGGGTCATCCAGAACCATGGCGTGGGCTTCAAAGATTTCTGCTTCTTCCTCGCCCAGGTCCCGGGCCGCTTTTTCTTTAATCTTTAAAATCTGCTCCTTACTTTTTTCAAGGGCAGCCTGAAGGCGGGCAACCTCGGCCGCTGGATCGTCAACCTTTTTCTCGGTGACTTCCACTTCAACCTTGTCATATACAAATGCCTTTGCAATGGCAATACCAGGGGACGCAATAATTCCTTCTTTTAACATGAAAATATCCTCCACTTTCTATAAAGATTCTCTAAATCGTATTTCTACCTTCAAATGCTTTTATCAGTGTGATTTCGTCAATATATTCCACATCGGCGCCGATGGGAATGCCCTTGGCCAGGCGGGTAACCTTAACGCCCAGAGGACTGATGAGGTTGCCCAGATACATGGCTGTCGCCTCGCCCTCAGGGGTGGGGTTTGTGGCCATGATGACTTCCTCAATATCATTTTCGCCAATGCGCAGAAGCAGCTCCTTTGCCTTGATGTCCTGTGGCCCAATGCCCTCAAGGGGCGAAATAACGCCGTGCAGCACATGGTAAAGGCCGTTGTACTCTCTGGTCTTTTCAATGGCGAAAATATCCTTTGTGCTCTGCACCACGCAGATCACCTTGCGGTTCCGGCTGGGGTCTGCGCACACGTCGCAGCGGTCACCGTCGGTGATGCTGAAGCACTCCGGACACAGCTTGATTTTATCTTTTACGTTTAACAAGGCGTTTGACAGACCTTCAATCTCTTCTGCCGGAGCATCGATCAGATGAAAGGCCAGCCTTTGAGCGGTTTTTTCTCCAATACCCGGAAGCTTTCCAAGCTCAGTAACTAATCTCTCAATGGCCTTTGGATAAAAACCCATAGTTCACCTCATATTCTGCTGCTTAAGCTTAAAACAACCCTGGAATGCCGCCGGTAAGTTTGCCCATCTGGCTTTCGGTCATCTCTTCTACCTTTGACAGCGCTTCGTTGCAGGCTGCCATGATCAGGTCTTCCAGCATTTCAACATCGTCTTCATCTATAACATCAGGATCTATTTTTACAGATGTAATCATCTTCTTTCCTGAGACAGTCACTTTAACCGCGCCGCCGCCAGCGGTGGCTTCCACTTCTTTCTCCTCCAGCTCTGCCTGGGCTTTTAACATTTCGTCCTGCATTTTCTGGATTTGTTTCATCATATTATTCTTGTTTCCCGGCATGCCTCCTGGCATTCCCCCGGGCATTCTTCTACCACGACCCATTTTTACCTCCTAAAAATTTTTATCGTTTTAGACCAAAATATTATATCATTAAATTTTAATATTTCCATATAAATTTTTACATTTAATAAAAGCAGAAAGATATTTTACATAATTTCTGAATCGCGCCTATCCTTTTACCTCCACGACCTCCACACGGTCGTCGTTGATGATGGTTTTTGTCTTTTCAAGGATCGACATTTCATCATAGTTTTTCTCCACAAGCTCAAGATCCAGCACGTACTGGTCTCCTCCCAGCTCGCACAGGGTTTTCTTCACAAACTCAAACATGGCCGGCAGCTTTAGCATGCCCATTGCCGCCTGGCCTTCCTTGTCCGCTGTAAACCGGAGCGCCAGCTTTTTGTCCCCTTTGTGGGCCAGCTTGCAGCTCATCAGCGGCCTGACCAGCATTTGCTTCTGCTTCTGACAGCTCCGTACCAGTCCTGTGTACAGGTTATCGGTGTTGACGCCCCCCTCAGCGGCTCCCACCTCAGCCGGAGGCGCCGGTGCTGCCGCCATGTCCGCAGCTGAGCCTGACGGCGCCGCCGGCACCTGCGCGGCGGAGGCATCTGCCGGTTTCCGGGCCGCTGCCTGTATTTCCTGCGCACGGTTTTTCACCGCGTTATCCGGACGTTTTGGCGCTGCCTGCGCCTGTCTGGCCGGCATTCCCTGGCCCGCTGGCCGCCCGGCCGGTCTTTCCGGCTGCTCCTGCACCACTGTTTTGACCAGGCTGTCCGGGTCGCAGAGCTTCAGAAGCGCCATCTCCACAATGACAGCGGCCAGCCCGCTGTAGCGCAGCTTGTTCTTTTCTTCAATCAGGAAATCAATCATGCTGTAAAAGCGCGCATCGGGCACATCCTGCCCCATGGCCGCCAGAGACTGGCAGGCGCTCTCGGTAACGCCCAGTATTTCCTGGCTGGCAGCGCCGGTGGTTTTAACGATGAGTACCTTGCGCAGATAGTCGATCAGCTGTCCAAACACCAGCCCACTGTCGCGCCCGGCGTCGCGCATCGCCTTAAATTTCAGCAGCACGCCGCCCTTGTCGCCGGCCAGCATCGCCTGCACCAGCCCGGCGATCTGATCTTCATCCACCATGCCCATAAAGGCCAGCACATCCTCATAGGTGATGGTTTTATCCGCCTCACGAATATCAATGACCTGGTCCAGCAGGCTCAGCGCGTCGCGCATGGAGCTGTCCCCCCGGTAGGCGATAAAATCAATGGCCTCCCGGTCCATGGACACGCCGATATCCTCCAGAATGTGCGCAATCTGCCCGGCGATCAGCTCCTTTGAAATCGGCTTGATGTCAAAGCGCTGGCACCTGGACAAAATCGTCATCGGGAGCTTTCCCGGCTCCGTGGTGGCCAAAATAAAGACAATGTGCTCCGGCGGCTCCTCAAGGGTTTTTAACAGCGCGTTAAAGGCTTCCTTTGTGAGCATGTGCACTTCATCGATGATGTATACCTTATACTTACCCATTGTGGGTGGATATTTCACTTTTTCACGAATTTCCCGTATTTCATCAACCCCGCGGTTGGACGCACCGTCAATTTCGATAATGTCCATTACGCCCGGTTTCTCAATATTCAGGCAGGTGTCGCAGGCATTGCAGGGATTGCCGTCCTCGTTGTGCTCACAGTTGATGGCCCGGGCAAATATCTTGGCGATGGATGTCTTACCCGTTCCCCGGATTCCAGAGAACAAATAGGCATGCCCCACACGGCCCGATAATATTTGATTTTTTAAAATGCGCGTAACGTATTCCTGTCCCACAACACTGTCGAAATCCTGCGGGCGGTACCGTCTGTATAACGCTAAATATGCCATGGTCTTCTCCTCTGTTTTTTCTTAACCTTATTATAATATAACGCGTGTTTTTTGTATAGGCCCTCCCTTTACTTGTCCGAAATTATCATGTATAATATTAAAGATTATCTGTATAAATATACGCGAAGGGAAATGCTATGGAACACTCAAAAAAAATGAAACTTCTGGCAAAATGCGCACTGTTCGGTGCTGCCATCATCTGGGGGAGCTCCTTCTTTGTGGTTAAAAATACTGTGGATATTTTTACACCTCACATGCTGCTGGGCTTCCGGTTTACCATCGGCTGTATTCTGCTGGCGGTTATTTTCCGCAAAAAGCTTAAGCTTCTGGACAAAGGCTATTTTATAAGCGGCGCGGTGATCGGCTTCTGCCTCTTTGCCGCCTACAGCCTCCAGACCATCGGTATCACCGATACCAGTCCGGGGAAAAACGCCTTTTTAACCGCTATTTACTGTATTATCGTGCCCTTTTTATTCTGGGCGGTGGATAAATCCAAGCCGGATATTTACAACTACCTGGCCGCTGTCATCTGCATTGTGGGCATTGGCCTGGTCTCACTGACCGAAGGCTTTACCATTGGCTTTGGCGACGCCTTTACCCTGCTGGGCGGGTTGTGCTTTGCGGCGCATATGGTGGCTGTCGCCAAGCTGGGCCGTAACCGTGACCCCATCCTCATCACCATTCTTCAGTTTGGCTACGCGGCCATCTTTGCCTGGATCGTTGGCTTTACCACCGAATCGCTGCCTGCGGTATGGACCCTTGACAGCGTCCTTGGTCTGCTGTTTTTGGCTGTCTTTGCCACCGCTGTGGCGCTGCTGCTCCAGAACGTCGGGCAGAAATACACCCACCCCTCTGCCGCGGCCATTATTCTGAGCCTGGAATCCGTTTTCGGCGTCCTGTTCTCCGTCATCTTTTACGGCGAAGCCCTGACACCCAAGCTGATCATTGGCTTTGTCCTGATTTTCATTGCCATCATTGTCTCAGAAACCAAGCTCTCCTTCCTGCGCAAAAAGGCGCCTGAGGAGG
This sequence comes from Eubacterium sp. AM05-23, assembly GCF_003477535.1. Lineage (NCBI taxonomy): Bacteria > Bacillati > Bacillota > Clostridia > Eubacteriales > Eubacteriaceae > Eubacterium > Eubacterium sp. AM05-23. The sequence continues at coordinate 115,095 of NZ_QUDF01000007.1, read as the reverse complement.
AGATCACCGAAAAAGCCTGTGATTAATACTCAACAGGTTTTTCAGACTGTAGATAAACTTTAATATCAAGAGACAAAGCGTTAAAAAGCAAGCTTTTAATGGAAAATGCAGAATGGAGAATGGAGAATTACAGGAGCAAAATGCTGACGCATTTTGATTTGACATGGCCAAAGGCCGCCATCTGAATCGCTTGAGCCCCCGGTGAAAGCGCACCGGCATTTTCCATTCTCAATTCTCCATTTGTATTGCTTCAGACTTTTACTTTTCAGCTCATGAACGACTTTGTCGACAATCTGAAAGCCTGCGATTAATTTTGCAGGCTTTTTCTTTTCTCTTTTTTGGGTATAAGTATCGTATTCTATGAGTATCCAGAAAGGAAAATTTTCATGTATAATTTATTGGTTGGCGGCGCAGCCGGTGACGGCATTGACACCATGGTGGCTGTGCTCGAAAAAGTTCTGAAAAAGTCCGGCTATTTCGTCTTTTCGGCCCGTGATTTCATGTCCCGTATAAGAGGCGGCCACAATTTCACTCTGGTCCGCTTCGGCCCAGAGCCCATCACCTCACATTCCCTTAAAGTAAATGGCATTATTGCCATGGATGAAGAGACCATCCGCAGACACCAGGACGAGCTGGCAGACGGCGGTTTTATTCTCTGTGATATCGGCCTGAAAACCGATCATCCCCACGCATTAAAAATTGATATGCGCAAAAAATCCGGCGAGCTGGGCAATCCAAAGGTTGCCGGCGTTATCGCCATGGGCGCAGTGCTCAAGCTTTTTGGCGAAACGCTGGAATCCGCAGAGGCCGTACTCGCGGCCTCCATCAAGCCCGCTTTTCTGGAAATGAACCGACAGGGGCTCCTGTTCGGCTACGACAGTATGGAAGCGCGCTACCAGCACCTTCCCTCAAGCTACAGCGATTACCTGCTGCTAAGCGGCAATGACGCCATCTCACTGGGCGCTCTGGCCGCAGGCCTCCGGTTCTATTCGGCTTATCCCATGTCTCCCTCTACTTCCATTCTTAACTATCTCGCCGACACCAGTCCGACCACCGGCGTGGTGGTGGAACAGGCAGAGGATGAGATCGCAGCTGTAAACATGGCCATCGGCGCTTCTTATGCCGGCGCGCGCGCCATGACTGCCTCCGTAGGCGGCGGCTTCGCGCTAATGACCGAAGCGGTCGGCTTCTGCGGCATTGCCGAAATCCCGCTGGTCATCGGCGATATTCAGCGTCCCGGCCCCGCCACAGGGCTGCCAACCCGCACTGAGCAGGCCGACCTGCGCTTCGCCATTGCCGCCGGCGCCGGTGATTTTCCGCATATGGTTATCGCCGTCAAAAACCAGGAGGACGCCTTTTACCAGACCGTACGTGCTTTTAACCTGGCCGAAAAATACCAGATGCCTGTGATTTTGTTGAGCGACCAGTACCTGGCCGATGCTACAGCCACCATCCTCCCCTTTGATATAAACACACTGGAGATAGAGCCTGCAGGCTCTCCCCTGACTGGCGCACCCGAGGATTACCGCCGCTACCAGATCACCGAAAGCGGTATCTCGCCGCGGCTTATCCCCGGCAAAACAAAGGCCATTGTCACCACCGACAGTGACGAGCATGATGAAATGGGCTACATCACCGAATCCGCCGAAATGCGCGACGCCATGGTGGAAAAACGTGCCCGTAAAATGGCCGCCCTGCGCTATGAGCTTAAAGAGCCTGATTTTCTGGGCGATAAGGAGTTTAAGACCCTGCTCATCGGTTTTGGCTCCATGTGGGGGCCGCTAAAGGAAGCCGTAGAAATCCTCAATGTCAAGAGCCCCGGCAGCTATGGCGCCTTGGTTTTCGGCGATGTTTTCCCGCTGCCGCTTCAGGTGCTGCGCGGCTTTGCAAAGCAGGCAGAAACAATCATCAACGTGGAACAGAACGCCACTGGCCAGTTGGCTGCCCTTCTCCGTGAAAAGGCTCTTCTGCGCTGTGACGCTTCTGTATTAAAATACGACGGACGCCAGCTCTCCGGCGAGGAGATTGCCGACGCTGTCATGAAGGGAGAAAACAAATGAGTACCTATATCAAGCACGAAACCGCCTGGTGCCCCGGCTGCGGCAACTTTATGATTCTTGACACCTTAAAAAACGTCCTGGAAGACCTGGAGCTGCCCAATGACCAGGTGCTTCTGGCCGCCGGCATCGGACAGGCCGCCAAGACGCCACAGTACCTGAACGCCAATGCCTTCTGCGGGCTGCACGGCCGCTCCCTCCCCGCAGCGCAGGCGGCAAAAATGGCCAATGACGATCTGACCATCATCATCGACACTGGCGACGGCGACTCCTACGGCGAGGGCGGCAACCACTTTCTCCACGCTGTCCGCCGCAATGTGGATATCACCCACTTTGTCCATGATAACCGCATCTACGGTCTGACCAAGGGGCAGATTTCCCCCACCACAGACGCCTGTACCGAGCACAGTGTCAACAAAGTATGCAACCTGAACACTCCTTTTAATCCGCTGGCCATTGCCTTGACCGCGGGCGCAACCTTTGTGGCACGCAGCTTCAGCGGCAATAAAGAGCATCTGGCCGAAATGATGAAGCGTGCCATCCGTCACAAGGGCTACGCACTTTTGGATATTCTCCAGCCCTGCGTCAGCTTCAATAAGGTCAATACCTTTAAATACTATAAAGAGCATGTGGATATTCTGGACGTAAGCCACCCCACAGACGACCGCATGGCGGCCCTGGAGCTGGCAATGCGCCAAAGCGACCGGATTCCCATCGGTGTTTTCTATGAAAATAACCGCCCCACCTTTGCCGAAACCCATCCTGTACTGTCCACCGGCCCCGTGCTGGCAGACAGAGAGACAAATTTAGAAGGTATCACCGCGCTGATGAACGCGTTTGTGTGATCATAAAACCCCCGGGACGTAACGAAAAGCGACGTCCCGGGGGTTTTTATCACAGGTCTTTTGTCTCAGCTGCCTCCAGTAATTCCTGAAGCTCTTTTTTCTCATAAGTAATATACCACATTGCCAGCCTGAGAATAATCCTGTAAAGCTCAATCGCCTTTGCTGTGATCGAATACTCCACTCTGGGCGGCACTTCGGCATAGATTGTCTTGGTGAGCAACCCTGCCTGAACCATCTCTTTTAAAGATGATGAAAGCATATTATCCGTAATTCCGTCGGCCTCCAGTGATTTTTTCAACTCGGAGTAACGCATGCGGCGACGTATAAAAATACGGCGGAGAATGGTATATTTCCATTTACCGCTGATCAACGCCATGGCTTTTTCAGCCGAAGCGTAGCCCACTGGAAAATCCGGAATCGTACTAAAAACCGATAAAAATGTTTCGTCATCCTCAGTATCAATCAAGCGCTGGCAATTCGCCATAAAGCCGTTTCGCTCTGTTAGTTTTTCATTAATCTTTTCAATTTCTAAAACTTTTTCACTCATTTTCATTCCGCCTTTTCTGCTTACAATAAAGAGTATATCCGATTTTCTCCCCTTTAGCAAATGCTTTGAATCAATGCTCCTATTTTTCTTAGTCTATTTGTTTTTTTCTATTTACTCATAAAAAACTGCATGATTGACGCACCCTTTACATCATGTTAAATTAGAAATAGATCAGCGCTGAAATAATTTCTTAACGAGGAAAACAATGATCGGCTTTATTCAAGTATTACTCACTTTTGTGGCAATTGGCCTGCTGATTTTTATGATTATGAAAAAGGCTTATGCGCCCATGAGCTTACTGGCTCTCGGGTTTATCATTCTTTTTTTCTGGTCACTGCTCACAGGTCAAAGCATTATGGGGGAGGAATCTGTCGGTAACTGGTTTTTAGATATCTTCGAATTCATGAAATCATATTTCTGCTCTCAGTATATCGGCTTAGGTATGATATTACTGCCTTTAATGGGCTTTACAAGATATATGAACCATATCCATGCAACCGAAATGCTCACCAGCCTCTGCTCCAAGCCTCTTCAAAAAATCAAAAATCCTTATGTTATTGTGGGCTGCACTGTTATTTTAGGCGCATTATTGGAAATTGCAATCCCATCTCACACAGGGTTAAGTGTTTTACTGATTATTACCCTGTTCCCGGTCCTCCGCTCCTGCGGTATCAGTAAACTTACCGCAGCGGCGGCGATTTTACTTGGCGGGGCCATGGACCTTGGTCCTGCCGCTCCCATGCCGATTTACGGTTTATCCGAAATCCATTCAGGCATGACGGCTGCCGAATATTTTATTCGCATTCAAATACCTGTTTCAACCCTTCCAATACTCTTATCCGCTGTACTGTGTGCTGTTGTCAACTGGAAATGGGATCAAAAAGCAGGCTATCTGGCCGAGCGGCAGGAAACGGCTGAAATTCCTTCCAGCGAGATTGGCGTTCCCAGGTTTTACGCACTCTTTCCGCTGATTCCGCTTGTCTTTATCATCATTTTTAGCAAACTGGTTGTTTCATCCATTGTGATCTCTGTCTGTGCTGCTGTGTTTATCTCTCTATTCATCTGCACTACCATCGAAATAATCCGGTCACACAGCGTCATTCACTCCATGGATGCAACAAAAACTTTTTTTGAAGGCATGGGGGACGGCTACACTGTAACGATTGTATTGATAGCGGCAGCTTCTGTCTTTGCCGGCGCGCTGCAAAAAATCGGCGGTTTAACCGTATTGGCAGAGCTGATCTCAAAAACACCCCTAAACGGAATGGTTGTCTTTGCCATCATCGGCCTGCTGGGTATGTTTATCATTATCTTTACCGGCTCACCCAACGCTGGCATGGCACCCTTTACCGATTCCATTTTAAATCTGATTAATACTTATCATATTATGCCGGAAATTGCCCTGCTGCCCATACAGCTTTCCATGGGCTATGGCCGGGTGCTCTCACCAATCGGGTCAGCCGTTTTAACCGTAGCAAGCATGGTGGATGTAGATATTATCGCGCTGGTTAAAAGAAATATCATCCCAGTCGGAGGCGCTTATCTTTTAAATATCATCATCGCAGCAATCCTGCAATAATTTTAAAACGGATCAACGAACTAAAAAATATGAAAAATAAATATTTTTCCTAAAAAGTATTGATTTTTTTAGGAAATCAATGTATAATTCAAATAAAATATAAAATGAAGGTGGAAAACATGGATCAAAAAAAAGCTTTAGACGAACGAATCAAACTATTTGACGATGCTGTCCGGATGGAAAGAAAACCCAAAAGAGTACCTTTTGTAACGAATGACGCTTTTTGGCGGTATTATGATCTGGGATACACACTAAGCGATGCGCTCTTAGATCAGCAAAAGATTGAAAACGCTAATATTGATTTTCAAAAACGCTATCAATTTGATGCAATGCTCGATATCGGAGATCGAAATCCCCTTATTATGACTCGCAGTCTGGGAAATTTTGAGTACCAGATCAACGATGGAAACAACACCTTAATGCTGGAGGAACAGAATCACTTTCATGAAGACGATTATGACCCTTTTATAGAGAATCCTCTCAAGACACTGTGGGAAAACATTATCCCAAGAAAGTACACCTATTTTAAAAGTGAAATGCCGCTTCAGACAATCCAAAACACACTTGGCGAGTTCCTTGCTTATGATCAGGCAATGCAGAAAACAAATAAACGGCTGGCCGAGGAATGCGGCGTTCCTCCACTTTTCGACCCGGTCAACGGTGCCCGCATCTACCCTGCTTTCGAGTCACTGTACAACTTCTTAAGGGGCATGAAAGGTTTATCCCGCGACCTCAGAAAAATACCTGAAAAAGTATTGGCCTTCAATGAGGTTTATCACAATACCTTTGTTAAGGGTCTTGTCGACGGTATCAAGCATACCGACTCTCCATCAAGTGCCTTTACCGTATTTACGATCATGCTAAGCGAAAATATGATCAACCCTAAACAATTCGAAAAATTCTTTTGGCCGCAATTTAAAGAGCTGGCCGATAAGGTTGTCGAAACTGATGGCACAATGTTCATTTTAAGCGAAGGCTCCTTTAAGCATGTTTCAGAATACTTGCAGGAACTTCCGAAAGGGCATTTTTGCTTCTATGTAGAAATGGATGATATTTTTGAGACGCGCAAACGGCTGCCTGATTTATGCCTGTGGGGCGGATTACCTGTCTCACTGATTTCCAGAGGTACAAAGCAGGAATGTATTGATTACGCCAAACGAGTCATTGATGAAGTGGGCCGGGACGGCGGCTTAATCCTCTGCACCGATAAGTTCACGTCACATCCGAGCGACTGTAACCGGGAAAATCTACTGGCTGTCAGCGAATTTATTCATAATTATCAATAAGGAGAATTAAAATGGATGAAAATAAAAAAGAAATTGATTATACCAAATATCCTGAAGGCGTAGAAGCTCTAAAGCCAATGCTTGATTTCTTACCAGATGATGCGGCCAAAGAAGAACTGCTCGCCGGATTTGTTTTGTTTCTGTCGTTAATGTAAATAACCAATAGGATGCCTGTATACCGCTAACATCACAGCAGTCATGCAGGCATCTTTTAAATCAGAAATTTTATCTGCGTAATATCCTTTTTCTCTATAAAATCATGCGAGCACTCGATTAAATCATTGACTACGTCTAAGGGAACGTCAAGCTCTTTGCAGGTGTTTTTAATCAAATAATAAATCAACTGATCGATTGTCATTGGCAAAAGCCCATCAAAATAATTCAAAAAAATTTCACGTCTGGCGCCAAACTCTGTCAAAATAATAATTTCAAACTCCAGGGGAGACAATGAACGCTGAAGTGAATCTAAAATATCATGATACTTTTCACGTATCAGCTCCTGCATGACGCGATAATTTGATTTGTTTTGAATAATTTCACAGTAAAACCGTTTGTTATTTTCATCGGTAAGCACAATATTATAAATAACAAATTGAAAAAAGCAATACTGCTTTAATGCATCATAAATATGATTATCCTTAATAAACTGGTATACTTCGGTAAAAAACTGGTTGTATATCTCCTTAACGAGATCGTCTTTCTTTTTAAAATAATAGTTTAGATTTCCAAGGCTGAGATCCGCCTGTTCAGCAATTGATTTTAACTGCGTTTTGCTGTAACCATTTTGGTAAAACTCTTTTTTAGCATAATAGAGTATCTTTTCCTTTGTAATATTCCCTTTTCGCTTAATTGTCATTGTTAGCACCCCCAAAAGGAGTATACCATAAAAAGAACAAAAGGAGTAGCAACATTTAGGAAATTTTATACAAAAAACTAAAAATCCCCAGGAGTAACTTCTCGTTACATCCCGGGGGCTTATGCTCAGGCGTTTCTGCCGCAGCATTTTTTATATTTTTTTCCGCTGCCGCATGGGCATGGTTCATTACGTCCGATCTTTTCTTTTTTAACAACGGTATTTCTCTCTTTGGAGGCTTTCATCAATTCCCGTTTTTTCTGGGCTGTCAGGATATCGTCCCACTGTGGCAGCTCGTAAAGCCACTCAGCCGGCACGCCCACCATGTTGTAATACAGCTTTTCAAAGTCAATTTCCAGGTGTACCTGGGTATCGGCTTCCAGCTCTTCAAGGTTATCCAGACCCGATTTCAGGCTCTCGCTGATACCATCCATAAAGCCTGCCATCATCATTGGTGTTACGTCGTATTTTTCTGCCAGCTCGCTGATTGTCCCATCGATCACATCCTGTTTTTTACCCAGAATGTCTTCGTAAAAGGCTGTTTCCTTTGTCAGATATTCATTCCACAGCTCTCTGTAGGCTTTTTCATCCTCCTCAGGATCTACTGACGCAGCTTCTTTCCATTCTTCGTATAAACTCATCGTTTTCTCCTTCTGTTCCTGTTTTGCTCAAAACATTATATCGCATTCCCGGTTTTATTACAATTCCTGAATTGCAAAAAACCGAGTCTTTTACTTCAATTTCATCGGGATACCGGAGACGGTAAAATAGACCTCATCGGCCCGGCAGGCCACGTACTGGTTCATTCTTCCGGAAATATCTCTGAAGTAATTGCCGAGCTTATAGGAGGGCACGAGCCCCAGCCCCACTTCGTTTGAGACCATGAACAAATGCTTGTCCCTGCACACCTCAAGCAGGGTCTTAACCTGTTCCCTAATCTTATCTTCGACCTCTGCGATGGTGTCCATACCGCAGTGGTCATAATCCACATCGTAATCCAGCATGTTGTTGGTGATCATAACTGTCAGGCAGTCAAACAGAATCACGTCGGCTTCCTGAAAGGCCGGATCATCAGCCATGGCTTCATAATCCTTGTAGCGCTCGATAGTCGCCCATTCCGACGGACGCTGTTCCTGATGTCTTCGTATCCGGTCCTTCATGCCATCGTCAAAGGCAATGGCTGTGGCAATATAGGCGACCTTGCCACCCACTTCCTTGACTGCCTTTTCCGCAAAACTGCTTTTGCCGCTTCGGGCGCCGCCGGTTACAAATACTAAGCTTCCCATTTTCTTTTATCCCCTTAAAATATTATTTAAAGCCGCAATCAGCCGATCGTTATCCTCACGCCGCTTGATAGCCGCTCTGAAAAACTGGGTTTCCAATCCCGCGAAATCCTCGCAGGTCCGGATATTGATACGCTGCTCAAGCAGCTCCTTCTGCAGTGCCTGTGCGGTTCTTCCCTCTACTTTGTATAAATGAAAATCTGCGCCGCTCGGATACACGCTCAGATCAGGCAGACCGGACAGCGCCTCAAAAACGCGCTGCCGTTCTGTCTGGATATGGTCTCTCGTTTTCTGCATATAGGCTTTATCATCATAGATACACATGGCGGCTTCCAGCGCCAGAGTATTGATGGTCCATGGCTCTTTGTAGGCTTCCATGGCCCGGATAAGCTCTGCCGACCCCACGCCGTAGCCGATCCGCAGTCCCGGCACTCCAAAGAACTTGGTCAGGGAACGCAGCAGGAAAAGACGGTGGCCTGAGTGGTTTATGTATTCCAAACAGGTTTCAATGCCTGAAAATTCAATGAAGGACTCATCAATGAACCAGATTATTTCAGGATCCATCCGGTCCATCAGCTCTTTGATAAAAGCTTTGCTGTAAAGGCGCCCGGTCGGATTGGTCGGATTGCAGAGATACACCGCTTTCGGACGGCATTCCTCTGCCATCCGGATGAGTCTTTCAGGGTTCAGCTCAAAGTCATCCTCTGGCGACAGCAAAAGCTCGCTGACTGCATCGCAGCCATTCATATCAAGCGCCCGGCGGTACTCGTTAAAGGTCGGCACCGGAATGAGCGCCCGCTCTGGATGAACGCCTCTGGCAAAAAGATAGATCAGCTCAATGGCGCCGTTTCCCAGAATCACATTTTCCGGGGCAATGCCAATATCCGCCGCGATTTTATTCCGGGCTGTCTCTCCGGTAATTTCAGGGTATTTGCCGAGCTCGCTCAGCGCCGCTTCCAGCCTTCTTCTCAGCCCTTCGGGCATCCCCAGCGGGTTAATGTTGATGCTGAAATCCAGCACGTCTTTTTTGTCGCCTCGATATCCGCCATGTTTATTCATTCTTTTCCTCACTATGAAACAATATAAATTCCAAAGAAAATCAGGCTCGTCAGCACCATCATAACGACCTCGCTGGAGAACATAATACTGATGGTGTCCTTAATGTCCTCATAGGCCAGTATCCGCCCAGCGTCGCCGATGGTCGGCTTCTCAAGGGTCTGACCGAAATACAGATTGGTGCCGCCCAGCTGGACGCCCAAAAGCCCGGCCACCACGGATTCCGGATGTCCGGAATTCGGGCTTTTATGATTCTTCCGGTCTCTCGCATAAATCCGCTGACCTTCACTGACCCGGTATCCCAGAAACAGGCCGCCAATGAGCATAAACCAGCTTCCGATACGTGCGATTACAAAATTGGCAATATCGTCAATTTTAGCTGGAAAATAGCCAAAATCCTTATAGGGCTCCTGGACGTAGCCGACCATGGAATCCATGGTGTTGACTGCTTTGTACAGCATGGCCAGCAGCAGCGGGTTAATAAAGGGCACAAAAACCCACAGCACAACGCCGATTATCATGTAAAAAATCGGTGCGAGCACCCCGTCAATGGTGTTTTCCGCAGTGGTTTCCACTGTCGCGCGGACAATACCGCCCTCCTGGAGCTCCTGAGTATCACGCCCCACCAGGTAGCCGACCATGGTGCGGGCTTTGGGAATATCTTTGTCACGCAGGGCGTCATAGACCTTCATGACCTCCTCCTGCAGGCATTTCGCCGCAATGGTGGTGGATAAAAGGTAAAGATTCACCACATAAAACAAGACGATGTTGAGCCGATACGCGATGTACTGCACTACCAGAATAACAGCGCCGGTAATCACGATTGTCAATACCCAGAGAATGAGACCCTTGAACTTTCTGGCCTTGCCCTTATTTAATTTTTTTGTTAAAAATCCAACCAATTTTCCAATGTATACAATTGGATGGGGAATCCATGCTGGATCGCCGATCAGGCGGTCAAGCACCACAGCTCCCACAATCAGACAAAACCAAATACCAGCGCTCATTCCTAAAAGCATCTTATACTCCAATAATTTCCATTAATTTCTGCATATCCAGATTATTTTCAACGGTTTCGGCCAGCAGATCGTACTGTTCTTCCTTGAAGGCTTTGAAATCGACCGCTTTACCCTCTGCCGCGATATTCTTTTTCTTTTTCAGGGTTTCAATTAATTTTTCACGGAACGCGTCGTTGTCAAACACGCCGTGCAGGTAGGTTCCCATGACCGTACCGTCTGCGGATACCGCGCCGTCAAAGCGTCCGTCCTCCAGTGTCGAAAAGCTCTTGGTATCATCAATAGGCGTGGTTTCACCCATATGAATCTCATAACCAGTGATGGCGCTGCCGCTCAGCCCCATATTTAAGAAATCTGCGCCAATGTGCCCTGCCACCCGCGTGGTGGTTTTTTCTTCCTCCAGCACAGTGCGCATATTTAACAGCCCCAGCCCCTTGATGGAACCTACTGTGGACTCGACACAGTGCGGATCACAGATCTCATCGCCGAGAATCTGGTAGCCGCCGCAGATACCGATTACCGGCACACCAGCTGCGTGCTTGGTTAGAATTTCTTCCTCCAGCCTGCTTTCCCGCAGCTTCACAATGTCATCAATGGTATTTTTGCTGCCAGGTATCACAATGAGATCAGGATCAGCTCGGTGCAGCTCCCGCTGGTTCTCATAATATTCTACCTTAACATCGGGGTACATGTCAAAGACTGTGCAGTCGGTAAAGTTAGAAATATGACGCAGCCGTACCACGCCGATGGTGATCACACCCTCGCGCTGTTCGTCCCACCGCTCTGTTACACTGTCTTCATCGTCAATGACAAGGCGCTGGTAAGGGATAACGCCCAGACACGGGACGCCTACCTTTTCCTCAATCATCTCAATGCCCGGCTTCAAAAGTTCGACGTCACCGCGGAATTTATTGATGATGAAGCCTTTGATTCTTGCCTGTTCCTCTGGCGCAAGCAGCTTGATCGTGCCGTAAATAGAAGCAAAGACTCCGCCGCGGTCAATATCGCCGATGAGGATAACCGGCGCGTCCACCATTTCCGCCAGCCCCATATTCACGATATCATTGTCCCGAAGATTGATCTCCGCGGGGCTTCCCGCACCTTCGATGGCGATGATATCATGGCTTTCTGCCAGCATGTTGTAGGCATCCATGACTACGTCGGTCAGCTTTGCCTTATGGGCATGATACTCGACCGCGTTCATATTAAATTCAGCCTTTCCATTCAGGATAACCTGGCAGCCCACATCTGAGTTTGGCTTCAGCAGCACTGGGTTCATCTCTACCTGCGGCTCAATTCTGGCGCACTCTGCCTGGACGACCTGTGCCCTGCCCATCTCCTTGCCATCGAGTGTTATATAAGAATTAAGCGCCATATTTTGGGATTTATAGGGCGCTACTCGGTAACCTTTATTGTTCAGAATCCGGCACACTGCTGCGGTCAGCAGGCTTTTTCCCACGGATGAGCCCGTCCCCTGAAACATGATATTTTTTGCCTTTTTCATTTTTTACTCCTAGCTTTATTTTTATACGCACACTGATCAGTTGCTGTCTATTTATTTTCCGCTATCCAGCCGAGTATTTCCTCCGCTGTATTAAAGACGACCGGGTACTCAATCCCGGGGCGTTCGATAAAAATAACGCGCACGCCCATATCGGCCGCAGCGCGCAGCTTTTCACTGACGCCGCCCACGTCGCCGCTGTCCTTTGTGACCAGGAAACGAATGCCGAATTGCCGGATGGTCTCCACGTTCATCGCATAGCTGAAAGGCCCTTGCATGGCGATGATATTCTGCGGCTTGTAGCCAAGACGCTCACATTTTTCAAGCACCTTGCTGGTTGGCAGCACCCGTACAATGACACGTTCTCTTGGCAGAGGATCATAAAATTCCAGCTGCCGGCTCCCTGTTGTCAGCAGAATATTCCCCTCCTCTTTTAAAAGGTAGGCCACTGCCGATTCATAATCTGGAAACCCCAGAGTCTGCTGCCCGTCATCCATCATCCGAGGCCTTTCCAGACGCACATAGGCGGCCCCCGCTTTTTTTGAGGCCGCGATGGCGTTGAGCGAAACCTCCTTGGCGTAAGGATGGGTGGCGTCCACGCAGAGCCCGATCTGCTTTTTGGCCATCAGGTCTGCCAGACCGTCTGCCTCAAGGGGGCCAGTATGAATTTCCAGACGCGGATTTTCCGGAAGGCTTCCGGTATTATAAGCGGTTACGGAGGAATAAAGAACGGCGCAGCCCTGTCCGAGCAGCGCCTCTGTCAGCTTTCGGCTGTCATACGTTCCTCCGAGGACCAGAATCACAGCTGGTACCCCCGTGGTGTAATCATTTTTAAATGATCTTCTGTAATATAGGTTTTGGAATTACCAATCACTACCATTGAAAACATATCGATTTCTTCATCGCACATTTTTTCAAGTGTGGTGATGACAGTGCTTTCATTGGCGCGTTTAGCGTTTCTGACAATACCGACCGGTGTTTCCGGCGCTTTGTATTCCAGCAGGATCTTCTGGGCTTCCACGATGTTGTCCGGGCGGCCCTTGCTCTTTGGATTGTAGAGCGTCACGATAAAATCGCCTTCGCCGGCGCAGCGCAGACGCTTTTTAATCATTTCCCAGTCAGTCATCAGGTCGCTGAGGCTGATGACGCAGTAGTCGTGCATCAAAGGCGCGCCCAGAGTGGACGCAGCCGCGTTGGCGGCGGAAATTCCTGGCACTACCACAACCTCAACGTCACTTTTCTGCTTTTCAACAATTTCCAGCATAATGCCGGCCATCCCGTACACACCAGCGTCGCCGGAGCTTACCAGCGTAACGGTTTTTCCCTGCTCAGCCAGATCCAGGCAATCCTGACAGCGGTCGATTTCCCTGCGCATTCCAGAGGAGAGCACTTCTTTATCACCGATTAAATCTTTAATCAAATCAATGTAGGTTTTATAACCCACGATCACATCCGCGTCCTTTAAAGAATTTTTCGCAGCTTCTGTCATATGTTCATACAGGCCTGGCCCCAGACCTGTCACGTAAATTTTTTTACTCAATCTATTTCTCCCTTTAAATTAATTTAACAATCTATTCTTTTCAATAAAGTCTTGAATCCAGAAAAGCGCTGTCGGCAATGCTACTATGCATTCACTCTCCAAATCGACAGGGTAATTCCCCCGCACTTCTGCTTCTCCAGCAAACACTCGCCAAAGCCGGATGCCACATAGCCGCACGGCTCGCTGACTGCGTAAAGACCTGTTGTTTTAAAAACAAAGTCCGAGCCTTCGAAGCGGTTCTGCACCATTTTCACAAAATCATCCGGCACCACCTTAAGCTCTGCGTCAAAGGTTTTGCAGGCCGCGTGAATTCCCTTCTCATCGGCTTTCAGGCCAATGGTAGCAAAGGCCTTAACCGATAACGGATGGAGCGCAAGGGCGGCGAGCGCCTGTCTCACTGCTTCTTCAATCCGCTCTGCCTCCGTGTTCCTGCGGCACCCGATACCAATCACAATTTTTTTGGGCACGATCTGAACAACAGGCTTTCCAGACGGCCATTTCAGCGGATCATCGGCTGAGATCACCACACAGCCGCTGTAATCGCCGGAGAGAGCCTCCTGCTTTTCTGAAAAAACCAGATTCTGCGGCAGTACCAGTCCAGTCGTATCCCAGTGCTCTCCGCCAACCAGGGCGATGGGTTCATCGTCCAGGATCAGGGCGGTCACATCCTTGGCTGCGGTAAAGTCCGCAATGGTGCAGCCCAGCTTTTCAGCCAGCACATCCACAGCCATACTGCCTTTCACATCCGTTCCTGTGGTAATAACCGGCTGGGCGTTCATACGCTTTGCCAGATATACAGTGTTCTCATTGGCGTGCCCGAGATGCCCGGATAAAAGACTGATAACGTATTTCCCATCCGGGTCCATGACCAAAATGCCCGGGTCCTTTGACTTATGGCCGAGATGGGGCGCAATACTTCGGACGACTATACCTGTGGCCATGATGCATAAAATCGTATCATAATCCGCCATGAGCTTTCCAAAAAATTCGCCGATTTTTCCGCGGATCAACTGTGTGCCGGGAGCGGCGTATTTCTCCATGGTAAAGATGTCCGGCGCTTTTTCAGGAATATGCTCCTTTATCTCAAGGGCTTTCCGGACTCCCTGCCTGGAAACAGCCACAACAGCCCATCTCTCTGTACGTTTCATACCCTATTTTGTAGCGGTGCGGTATTCGTGGGTAAAGGACGGATCATACAGCTTGGAAAGACTGTATTTGTCGCCCAGGAAATCTCCAACCAGAATCTGGGCTGTTTTTGTAATGCCGGCTTCTTTCACCTTATCCGCAATGGTTTCAAGGGTTCCCAAAACGACCTTCTGGTCTTCCCAGGTCGCGCGCTGGATGACCGCAATGGGCGTAGCAGGCTCATACTGGGTCATCAGGCGTTCTGCCACTTCGTCGATCATCTGAACAGACAGGAAGATAGCCATGGAAGCGTGATGCGCGGCCAGCGACTCCAGTTTTTCCTTTTCCGGCACAGGAGTGCGGCCTTCCAGACGGGTACAGATAACGGTCTGTGAAACATCCGGCAGGGTGAATTCTTTTTTCAGAACAGAGGCTGAGGCGGTAAAAGAGCTGACGCCAGGCACCACTTCAAAAGGAATGTCCTCTTCTTCCAGACGGTCCATCTGTTCACGAATCGCGCCGTAGATCGCCGGATCACCCGTGTGAACACGAACGACTTTTTTGCCCGCGTTAACGCCTTTGGTGATCACCTCGATCACGTCGTCCAGTGTCATGGAGGCGCTGTTGTAAATTTCAGCATTTTCCTTGTGTCCTGCCAGCACTTCCTTGTTGACCAGAGAACCCGCGTAGATAATAATATCCGCTTCGCCGATCAGACGCTTGCCTTTTAAGGTAATTAACTCCGGATCTCCAGGACCCGCCCCGATTAAGTATACTGTGTTTTTCATTTGTACTCCCAATTCTTATTTGATCTATTTGTTATTTTTTCTATCCGCAAAATGGAGAATGCAGAATTGAGAATTGAGAATTAAGGGTCCAAACTGGCTCTGCCAGTTTGATTATTAACAAAATCGCAACGCGATTTTGCTCTTGTCATTCTCCATTGTCAATTCTCAATTCTCCATTAAATTAAAGCAATTCTTTAACGCTTACGCCGTTCTTCGCATGCTCTAAAAACATATCCTGAATGCCCTTAAACTGGCCGAGTCCCTTCAGGACACATTCCACTTCAAAGCCTTCATTTTCGAGCAGTGTTTTCCATGAGTCTGCATCGTCGCTGGCCATATCGTTGATGGCATGGTCGCCGGCTACGATCATAAAGGGCGCCAGATAAAGCTTGTGGTATCCCTTTTCCTTAAGCTGTGGAATAATATCGCTCAGGCTGGGAAAGCCCTCTACGGTTCCCATAAAGGCGTTTTTATAGCCTAAATGCTTGAAAGTGTAATCCATGGCCGGATAGGTGGCGTTGGCGTGATGTTCACTGCCATGTCCCATATAGAGCAGCGCTTCGCCTTCTTTCATCTCCGGCAGCTCACTGATGGCTGTTCTCGCCACCTGCTCATAATCGTCGATGGTTGTCAGAAGCGGCGCGCCGATGGTGAGCACATCAAAATCATTTTCAAATTTTTTGAGCTCATTGATGGTCAAATCGTATTCGTAGCCATTGATGACGTGTGTCGTCTGGCAGACAACCTCGGTATAGCCTTCACTTTTCAGCTTTTCAAGGGCTTCGTGTGGAATGTCCACATATTCATTGTCACGCTCTCTGAGTTTCTTGATAATCATCCGTGAGGTAAAAGCGCGTCTGAAATCATAATCCGGAAAGCCTTTCTGCAAGTCTCTCTCGATGGCTCCGATGGTTTTTTCCCGGGTTTCACGATAAGATGTCCCGAAACTTATTACTAATAAAGCTTTTTTGGGCATTCTGCACTCCTTGTTCTTTTATTATCTATGCAAGCGCCTTAAGCGCAGCCAGATTGTCGGCAATGGTCTTTTCAATATCGGCCTCGGTGTGTGCAGCAGAGACAAAAATTCCCTCGAACTGCGCTGGCGGCATCAGATTGCCACGGTTCAGCATTTCGGCAAAATATTTCGCGTAGGCTTCCGTATCGCTGGTCATCACGCTGTTAAAATCGCAGATTTCCTGATCGGTGAAAAACAGAGCGCTCATTCCGCCAAATCGCACCATCTTAGCCTTGACGCCGGTTTCCTCAATATTTTTGTTAAAGCCGGCTTCCAGCTGCTTCGCACGGGCTTCCAGCTGGGTGTAAATCTCTGGATGCTCCTTGAGATAAGTTAGAGTGTTGAGACCCATCTTCATGGCGATAGGGTTTCCGGACAGGGTTCCCGCCTGATAAACCGGGCCGAGCGGCGAGAGCTTTTCCATAATATCACGCCGTCCGCCAAAGGCGCCTACCGGCATGCCGCCGCCGATGATTTTGCCAAGTGTGGTGAGGTCTGGCTTAATGCCCAACACCTCCTGCGCGCCGCCAAAGGCAAGCCTGAACCCTGTGATAACCTCGTCAAAAATCAGCAGGGTTCCTTCTTCCTCGGTCAGCTTTCTCAGGCCTTTCATAAAGGTGGTTTCTGGCGGCACAACGCCCATGTTGCCCGCAACCGGTTCGACGATCACGCAGGCAATCTCTCCTTTGTTTTCATCAAAAAGCTTTTTTACAGAATCCAGGTCGTTGTAAGTTGCCACCAGGGTATCCTTAGCTGTGCCGGCAGTGACGCCAGGGCTTGTGGGGACACCGTAGGTCAGAGTGCCGGAGCCGGATTTTACCAGCAGAGAATCGCTGTGGCCATGGTAGCAGCCTTCAAATTTGATAAATTTTTCACGTCCGGTATAGCCTCTGGCAAGACGGATAGCGCTCATGGTGGCCTCAGTGCCGGAGTTGACCATGCGCACCATATCCATAGACGGGTAAGCGTCAATGATCATTTCCGCCACGCGGATCTCAATTTCTGTGGGCGCGCCGTAGGTGTTGCCCTTTCTCAGCACTTCGTCAATTCCCTCGTAGTAGGCATCCGCGGCATGGCCGAGAATCAGAGGCCCCCAGGAGCAGATATAGTCTGTGTATTCATTTCCGTCCACATCGTAAATCTTTGAGCCCTTTCCGTGGTCGATAAAAACCGGCGGCATACCTACAGACTGGAATGCGCGGACAGGGCTGTTGACCCCGCCGGGAATAACACGGTTCGCTTCTTCAAAAAGTGCAGTCGACTTTGTATGCTTCATTTTATTGTGTCCTTTACTGATATTTTTCAATCAACGCTTTTAAATCTTTTGCGAAATAGGTAATGATGATTTTAGCCCCCGCACGTTTGATGCACAGCATGCTTTCATAAATGGCCTTTTCATCCAGCAGACCAGCGTCTACCGCATTGCGGATCATGGCGTATTCGCCGCTGACCTGGTACGCCGCCATTGGCAGATAAGACAATTCCTTGGCCTTTGCGATGATATCCAGATATGGCATTGCGGGTTTTACCATAACGATGTCTGCGCCCTCCTCAATGTCCAGCACCACTTCCTTCAGCGCTTCCTCGCTGTTGGCTGGATCCATCTGGTAGCTTCTGCGGTCGCCGAAGGCCGGAGCGGAGTTTGCCGCGTCGCGGAACGGTCCGTAGAAGGTAGACGCGAATTTGGCGGAGTAGCCCATAATCGGAATACTCTCAAAGCCTGCGTCATCCAGTGCTTTACGCATGGCTTCGATATGGCCGTCCATCATGTCTGAAGGCGCTACCATATCCGCGCCGGCTTTCGCATGGCTCACGGTTACCTTGCACAGGGTTTCCAGCGATTTTTCCCGCTTGATATCGCCGTTATCGTGGAAGAAACAGCAATGTCCGTCGCTTTTGTACTCGCAGAGGCAAACATCAGTGATAACATACATTTCCGGGTCCTTTTCCTTGACAATGCGGATGGCTTTCTGGATAATCCCATCGTCCACAAAGGCCGGTGTTGCCTCCGCGTCCTTTTCATCCGGCACGCCGAACAGAATAATGTAACGGACGCCCAGCTCTTTGAGCTCTTCCAGTTCTTTTGGCAGCATATCGAGCGACAGGTGGTACTGTCCCTTCATGGACGGGATTTCACGTTTAATATTCTCTCCGTCAACCACAAACAGCGGGTAAACCACATCGCGCATGGATAATTCTGTTTCGCGGATCAAATCACGAACCGCTGCGTTTTTTCTCAATCGGGTTGGTAACATAATAATCAACTTCCTCTCTTTATTTTTCCATATTCAGAATCGCTTCAATCATCCCGGCAATGGTGTAAACCTCTGCCTGAACATCGACCGCTAAACCCAGTTCTCTCATTTTATCTGAGGTTACAGGTCCAATCGAAACGCATTTTGCATTTTTAGTGTATTCCACATTTTCATCACCGATTTTTTCCACAAAGTATTGTACGGTTGTGGAGCTTGTAAAGGTGATGTAATCAATCTCTTTATTTTTCAGCATTTCTGCCACGTCAATGTCGGTATTGTCCTCACGAACTGTTTCGTAAATCTGGAATTCATCCACCGGGCACACCTTGCGGAGCGCCTCAACCACGTAAATCCGCGCGTTTTTGGAGCGCGGGATCAAGACCCGCGATGCTTCTGTCAAAAGCGGCATCAGGCCGTCAACCAGCTCTTCGCCGACATATTTTTTCGGTACAAAGTCCGCTGTGATTCCCTGCTCGGCAAGCAGCGCAGCCGTGGCGGAGCCGATGGCTGTTACATGAATGTTTCCGAGGGCTCTCGTATCTTTGCCGGAAGCCTTGAGCGCGTCAAAGAAAATCTCAACGCCGTTGGTACTGGTAAAAATAATATGACTGTATGCATTAAGGCTTTCAAAGCGCTCTGCCAGTGCGGCCACATTCTTTGGAATCGGCTCAATTTTGATGGTTGGGTACTCAATGGCGTTGCCGCCAAGCTCAGCGATCTGCGCCACCATTTTAGAACTCTGCTCTCTGGAACGGGTCACCACAATATTTTTTCCAAAGAGGGGCTTGCTGTCAAAAAAGCGCAGCTTTTCACGCTTGGTCACCACATCGCCGACCACGATCAGGCTTGGCGCTGTGATCTTAGCTTCTGCGGCAATACCGTAGATGGTTTCCAGCGTGCCTTCCACCACTCTCTGATAAGGGGTGGACGCGCGGTGCACCACCGCTGCCGGCGTATTTTTATCCATGCCGTTTTTCATCAGCTCGCCGGTAATCTTCTCAAGATTTTTAACGCCCATCAAAAACACGATGGTCCCTTTGGATTTGGCCAGTACCGGCCAGTCCAGTTCCGATTCTTCGGATTTCAGATGTCCGGTAACTACCTGAAAGGATGACACGCAGTCTCTGTGGGTAATGGGAATGCCGGCATAAGCCAGGCCGCCGATAACCGAGGTAATGCCTGGAATCACTTCAAAGGGAACCCCCGCATCATAGAGCTCCTCACCTTCCTCACCGCCGCGTCCGAAGACATAGGGATCGCCGCCCTTTAAGCGGACAACGCTTTTCCCTTCCTTGCCCAGCCGGATCAGCAGCGCGTTGATTTCATCCTGGGGCAGCGCGTGGTTGGCGGCTCTTTTGCCAACATAAATCTTTTCACATTCCGGTTTTGTCCATTTCAGGAACTCCTCATTGACCAGTGCGTCATAGACCACTGCGTCGCAGGTTTTTAATTTTTCCATGGCCTTGACGGTGATCAGCCCCTTATCGCCGCAGCCGCCTCCAGCCAGGTAAACTGTACCCGGCTTCATTTCTGCCTCTACCATTTCTCTCAGTTCCTTTGCCAGGCGGTCTCCCATTTCGGCTTCTTCGCCCAGGGCTCCCTCTGTCTGTCCTTTGTATAAAATCGTGCCATCCTCGTTGCCAAAAATGCCGTAAAGGGTCAGCTTTTCATCCTCCACATCACAGTATGCACCGATGGGGATATGACAGCTGCCGTTCAGGCTGATCAGGAACTGGCGCTCTGCTGTCATCTGCGCCTTGGTAACCGGGTTGCTGACAGATTCCATGAGTGTCTTAACCGTTTCGTTATCCTCACGGATTTCCACTGCCAGAATCCCCTGAGCGGGCGCCGATACAAACTGGCATGGGTCAAGAGGAATACAGGTATAGTCTTCACTCTCATAAACACCGATGCGTTTAAGGCCCGCCGCTGCCAGAATAATACCATCCAGGCCCTGCTCCTGCATTTTCCGGATACGAGTATCAATATTTCCGCGGATTCCCACCACTTCAAAATCCTTCCGGATATTTTTCAGCTGGTAAATCCGGCGCTTGCTCCCGGTGCCGATAACTGCGTTTTCGGGCAGCTCCTGGACGGCGTTTATCTTATGGGGCGTCAACAGCACATCCCTTGGGTCTTCCCGCATAGGCGGCACAGAAAGCATCAGCCCCTCAGGAAGCTCAGAGGGCATATCCTTCATGCTGTGAACAGCCATATCGATTTCACCGCTTAAAAGAGCATCCTCCAGCTCTTTGGTGAAAATGCCCTTATCCCCAATTTTATCAAGGGCTTTATGCTGAATCTTATCTCCTTTTGTCTTGATGATCTTGAGCTCAAAATCGACCTCGGGGTTTGCTTTTCTTAATTCCTCAAGAAGCCAGTTTGTCTGGACCACTGCCAGTTTGCTGCCTCTTGAGCCTACGATTATTTTCATATTTTCTCCACTTCTCTCTGCAATTCTTCAATGGTTAATGCTGTCAGCTCCCTGAGCTGCCTCTTTTTTTCCTCTGATGAGGCCTCTGTTTTTAGCAGATGCCGCCTCAGCTGTTTAAGCAGCCTGAGCCGCTCTGCGTAACTTTCGTCGTATTTTTCTTCCAGCTCTTTTTTTATCTGGGTGGTCAGCGTTGGGCTTGCACCGTCAGTACAGACCGAAATCGTCAAGTCTCCCCGTCTCACCACTGAGGGAAAAATAAAATCAGAATGCTCGGGGTCGTCTGTAACGTTGCACCAGATACCGCGTATTTTACAGTTTTCAAGAATCTGGTCATTTAGCTCGCGCTGGTCTGTTGCCGCCACTACAAGATCCATACCGTCAAGGGCTGTCTCAATCCGGCAGTAGGCTTTGACATAACGAATGTTCTCAGCCGGCTTTTCAGGAACCTTCATGTTTTTGTCCACACAGGTCACAAAACACCCATACCCGGCTAGGGTTTCCGCACGCCGCATTCCTACTTTCCCACCGCCGATCACAAGGGCCTTTTTTCCGGTAAAATTAAGCAGAACCGGTCCTTTCATTGGGAATCCTCCACATTACCGCCAGAGAATAAAAACGCCAGTGTTTTTTCAAAGCGCAGGATATCGTCCTCGCTGTCCAGTGTTTTCAGCTGCTTGATGGAGGGCATGACCATCTCGCGGAATTTTGAATGGACAATTTTTTCAAGAAATTCCCTGTCTTTCCCCTCAAACTGATAGCGCTTGTTGAGAATCTCAATGGTCTCATCTGCCAGCTGGCCGGAAACCTGATTAAAATGCGCTACCATATTGTCCACTTTAGACTTCGTAATCCAAACCATGAGTCCGTCGATTTCCTCTTCGATCTCGAGGGCGATCTTTTCTGCCACCCTTTCGCGGTAATGCATTTTTTCATCAATAATATCTTTAAAATTGTCAATGGTCAGCAGCTCGACCTGGTCCATTTCTGAGACGGCTTCTTCAATATCCCTTGGCAGCGCCAGGTCAATGGCCATAAGAGGCTTTTTACGCTCTGGCATGAGTTCCCGTTTTAAGACAACGTGAGGAGAGGCCGTGGCTGAGATAATTACATCGATATCTTCAATGGCTTCATAGCGGTCCTCATAACGTATCATATTGACGCCCTTATAGATATCACGGTATTCATCTCCCGGATGATAGGTACGATTGGTCATATAGACGCTGTTAAACCCCTCTGCCGCCATGTAACGCAGCGCCAGAAGCCCCATCTTTCCAGATCCGATGATCAGCACCTTTTTATCCGCATAGTCCTCATAGGTCCTCTTAACGTGCTTAACCGCTGTCGAGCTCAGAGAGAGCGGCGTCTCAGAAATCTTATAAACAGTTTTAACCTTCTTGGCAAAGGTGACGGCTTCTCTGAAAGCCTTGGTTAAGTATTTTCCACAGCCGTGAACAGACTGGGACAATTCAAGGGCATCCTTTACCTGGCCTAATATCTGATCCTCACCCAGGATCATTGAATCCAGCCCGGTCACTACCCGGTAAAGGTGAAGGATGGCCTCTCTGCCCTTTTCACAGAACAGATAACTTCCGAGTTCTCTGGATTTCTCCTCAATGTAAAAATTTTTCAGCGCCTGGCCCGCTGCTTCCACATCGCGGGTCGCCACATAAATTTCGCTTCGATTACAGGTAGAAAGAATGATCACCTCTTCAATACACGCCTCTTCAAGAAGGCTCGCAATGCCTTCTTTTACGGTCCGCTTGATAAAAGCACCCTTTTCCCTGATTTCCAGAGGTGTGTCTTTATGATTGATTCCCACTACAACTAACTTCATTTCAATCCTTCTCCTTCAATCAAACATTCGTTAAAAACAAATAAAAAACCTCTTCCTTACGTCTCCGTAAAAAAGAGGTTTGTCAACAGAATTATTTATCCACGCTGTTTACTGCGGATACTACAATTAAATTAACGTTACTAAGTTCCCTTTTCCCTGGAGGTAATTATTAGCACTCTATTTAGTAGGTTTCCTGACTCATCGCATTATATTCTCCTTGCCTTCCCGGTTTTCATTCCAGTGGCATCATAAGGAGACTTAACGAATTACAGTGACCGGATCGCTCTGGATTTTCACCAGATTCCCTTTATCCTTTGTCTTTACCAAGGCAAAAACGAAAGAATCCAAAATAGATTTTACATTAGTCTTTCTTATTCAATTTTCGTTTCCAATTATATCACCAATCCGACTCAGGCGCTACCCCTTTTTATGGGAAATAAGCAGTTTTTTGCCGATTCCGCCAAATAATTCACATATTTTCTGTAATCGGATTACAGGCAATAAAAAACCGGTCTCTTTCTTAAGAGTCCGGTCATTTTATAGTCAACACTCGTTTGATGTTTCATGGCTCATTAAAAAAAGCATCATCATTCTTTCTGCGTATTCCTTTTTTTCATCGGGGCAATGCTCGAGAATGTCGAGCAACGCGGTGTTTTTTTCCTTTTCATCCAGACTTTTGCCGAACAGGATGCTGTCCGAAGACATTTTTAACGCTTCGCAGAAACGTTCAAGACTCTTTAAGGAAAAGCCTTTGGTTCCCAGCTCGATATCTGTTAAAAAAGTCTGTGTAATCCCTATTTTCCGCGCCAAATCTTCACGGCTCATATTTAAAAAAGTTCTACGCTGCCGGATACGCTGGCCGATTGCCTTTTGATCTAACCTTGATTCCATTGTCTTCTCCTAAATTTCAGGGAAAACCAAATAAAAAACTGTGCAGGATAAAACCAACCATGCACAGTTATATGACACTTTTATAAAATGCTAACACAAATAAGCCCACTTATTTATAGGCTGTCCTCTTGTTTTTAGCACAAAAATAGCCTATAATAAGTAATGCGGTACGTGCCCCCCAGGGCCGTTGTGTATGGTGGTTGTGCACCTGCGCAAGCCGGATAAGTGTGCCAGCACTTTCCGGATGCCGCAATTTTTATTTAGTTTTCCCAATATATATACTTTATTATAAATCGAATCTCCCGTCAAAGCAATCTCTTTATTTAAAAACTTTTTATCTGCAATTGAAGTTATCATTTTAATTCAACCAATTATATCCTTTTTATTCGTTTTCTTATTTTTACCCGAATTTGTAATGTAAAAAACCCATTTTAGAATATTTTTATTCTTCCCTTTCCTTAACAACATTTTTTCTGTGTTTAATTTTCTTCAAAATGGGTAGACCTCATTCTAAGACGCTTACCTCTAATTCCGATATGGTAAAGGTTAAGTAAACGAGGATTTCTTTATAATTTTTTCTCAATTTAAATGTAACTTTTACTAAATGATGTTATACTGTAAGAATACCCCCAAAGGAGATTGTATTTTGAAAAAAGAAATTCCATTGTATCTATTTATTTGCAGAAAGATTGAGGATGATATTTACAACGGCAAATTAAAACTGGGTGACACCCTGCCATCTGAACCAAAAATCAGCAAACAAATGGGTGCCAGTCGTAATTCCGTTCGAAAAGCCCTGCGTCTATTGCAGGACAGCAATCTTATTTTCTGTTCCCATGGTAAAAATGCCCAGGTAATCTTTGACAGCCGACTGCCGGAACACCGTGAGGCTTATGAAAAGCGCTTTGAAAACCGGCGGCACGGCATCAGCGATACTTACCGGATGCTCTCTATTCTTTTACCCAGTATCATCACATACGGCGCTTCCAAATGCAGCCGCGAGGATTACATGACGCTCTACGAGATGACCGACAACCTGGACTCTGCCGACCCGATTGAGATGTTTGCCTTCCACTGCCGCTTTATCCGGAATATCCTGAGACGAACAGACAATCCTTTTGTCATTGAGCTTTTTGAACAGATCTGTGATTTTGTCCGGATTGATTCCATTTACAGCAGTATTACCGGCCACACGCTCCATGAAGATCTTTCAGAGGAAGCCATCAAGGGGTGGTACAAAGAGCTGCTCGACCATGCTGCCAAGCAGAATTTTAAACATTTTCATCACTCCCTGCTCCAGGGCCTTAATGAGATCAGCCAGCGCTTTGACGCGGCCTATATTGTAAACGCACCGGCTGCGCCTTCCGAAGCAGAAAGCTTTAACTGGTTTATCGACAATGCTCCAACACCTCTTTATCTGAGGATTGCCAGCGACATCATGTGGGAGAGCGAAAAATCTGGCAATGTAGCCGGCGATTTTCTCCCGTCCGAATCCGAACTTCGCAGCGTTTACGGCGTTTCGCCGGTTACTGTCCGAAAAGCTTTGTCTATCCTGAATTCCCTTGGTCTGACCAGAACCTTTAATGGAAAGGGCACCCAAATTGTCTTTGAGCGCTCCCATTCTCCCGAAGTTCTTGGCCAGCTTGACGAATATCTGAGCAGTCTTGAAATTCTGCGCTATTCCTGCAAAGCCATCGCCTTTGACGCTTTCAAATCCATAACTGAAAAAGACAAAAAGTATATCCTTGAGCTTCTGGAAAGCAAGAGCTACAGCCGCGGCGTTACCACAGCCTTAACCGATATTCTGATCTCGTCGATCCAGTCCCCGGCCATGCACAATATTTATGAGCATCTGAAAATTAAGCTGGCTTATGGCGTTATTCTTAAAACCTTTGTCAGCAACGACGATTATGACCGTGTCGACCGCCTTTTATACGGCGATATGGACAAGCTCGCAAAAGCTGTCACAAACAATGACACCGCCCTGCTGGGAAAAATCATTGAAAGCACCTACAGGCAAACCTATGAGTACTCAGAAAACAAACTAAAGCTTTTATACGCAGAGCAAACTGAAGAAATTAAAGAAAAAACTCCCTGATCTCAAAAAATGAAACCGCTTTAGTAAAATCTGCAAATGATTAACCCGGGTTTTCGTACTGGAAAAATTGGTAGGGGTCTTGAGACTTTTTTGCACTTAATATATAATTTAGACAGTTAGTTAAACTCAAAATTTTAGGAGGATCATTCTATTATGTTAGTATCAGCAAAAGAAATGCTTAATAAAGCAAAAGCAGGCCATTATGGTGTGGGACAGTTCAACATCAATAACCTTGAATGGACCAAAGCGGTTCTTCAGACGGCCAACGAACAGAGATCACCTGTTATCTTAGGGGTTTCTGAAGGTGCTGGAAAATATATGTGCGGCTACAAAACAGTTACCAATATGGTTAACGGAATGCTGGACGAATTAAATATTTCTGTTCCGGTTGCCCTTCATTTAGATCACGGCAGCTATGAAGGCGCAAAAGCCTGTATCGCAGCTGGCTTCTCATCCATCATGTTTGACGGTTCTCATCTTCCTTTTGATGAAAACATCGAAAAGACAAAAGAACTCGTTGAGATCTGCCGGGGCAAAGGCTTATCTCTGGAAGCAGAAGTCGGCGCCATCGGCGGTGAAGAAGACGGCGTCATTGGAACCGGTGAATTCGCTGATCCTGAAGAATGTAAAAAAATCGCTGATTTAGGCGTGACCATGTTAGCTGCTGGAATCGGTAATATCCACGGAAAATACCCAGAAAACTGGCAGGGTTTAAACTTCGACGTTTTAGCAAGAATCCAGGAAAAAACCGGCGATATGCCTCTCGTTCTCCACGGCGGCACCGGTATTCCGGATGAAATGGTCAGAAAAGCCATTGATTTAGGCGTTGCAAAAATCAATGTAAACACCGAATGCCAGCTCGTATTTGCCGAAGCAACCAGAAAATATATCGAAGCCGGCAAAGACCTTGAAGGCAAGGGTTTTGATCCTCGTAAATTACTGGCTCCTGGCACACAGGCCATCAAAGATATTGTAAAAGTAAAAATGGATCTTTTCGGCTCCACCGGAAAGGCCGACGCCTAAGCAGCGCAAAAAAAGTCCGGGACGTAACTTTTGGTTACGCCCCGGTTTTTTATTTTCGCTGTTTTAAAGCGCTTCTAGGTCTTCCTGGGTCAGCAGCTTGACGCCGTTTTTAGAAAGGGCCTCGACTGCTCTTTCGTTATCCTCTACTCTGAAAATCATGTAAGCCAGATCTTTTTTGCGGGTGATAAAGGCATAGGTGTATTCCAGGTTAATATTGCTGTCGCCTAGAATTTTCAGAATATTTTTCAGCGCTCCCGGTTCATCCGGAACAGCTGCTGCCAGTACCGGTGTCAGCTTAAAGATGTAGCCAGCCTCTTTGAGGACGGTCGACGCTTTATAGGAATCGTCCACAATGACGCGGACAATGCCAAAATCCTTGGTTTCGGCAAGGGAAAGGGCGCGCATGTCAATCTCATTTTCTGACAGCACATCCACAAACTTCGACAACTGGCCGGCTTTGTTTTCCACAAATACGGAAATCTGTTTAATAGTCATCATTTACACCTCGTTTAATATAAATTACGTTTATCAATGACGCGAACTGCCTTGCCTTCGCTGCGGGTAATGGACTTCGGCGCAACCAGCTGAACATTAGCATAGATGCCGAGCATGGCTTTGAGCGCGTCCACCAGTTCTTTTTCTCTGGCAGAAACTTCTCTCAGATTATCTGAGAACATTTCAAGGGTCATTTCAACCTGGACATCCAGCTTATCGCTGTTGTTTTCACGGCTGACAATGATCTGATAGTTTGCCGGATATCCCTTGTTTAAGAGCACTGTCTCAATCTGGGATGGGAATACGTTAACGCCCTTTACAATGAGCATATCGTCGCTGCGGCCCATGGGCTTGGTCATCTTGACATGGGTTCTTCCGCAAGAGCATTTTTCGCGGCTCAGGACACAGATATCGCGGGTACGGTAGCGGAGCAGCGGAAAGGCTTTTTTGGTAATACTGGTGAACACCAGCTCGCCCTTTTCACCGTCTGGCAGCACCTCGCCGGTATTCGGGTCGATGATTTCAGCGATAAAGTGGTCTTCATTGATGTGCATGCCTGTCTGCTCGCTGCATTCAAAGGATACGCCCGGACCAGATATTTCGGTGAGCCCGTAAATATCATAGGCCTTAATGCCAAGCTTATTCTGAATATCCTGGCGCATTTCCTCGCTCCAGGCTTCCGCGCCGAAGATACCGGCTTTCAGCTTAATTTCATCCTGAAGCCCCATTTCACAGACTGTTTCGCCCAGGAAAGCGGCATAGGATGGCGTACAGCAGAGAATCGTGGAGCCCAGATCCCGCATAAACTGAATCTGGCGGTCAGTGTTCCCTGAGGACATCGGCAGTGTCAGACAGCCCACCTTGTGGGAACCGCCGTTTAATCCGGGGCCTCCGGTAAACAGGCCGTAGCCGTAGGAAACATGCACCACATCTTCCTTAGTTCCTCCGGCCGCCACAATGGCGCGGGCGCAGCATTCGTCCCACAGGTCGATGTCATCCTGGGTATAAAAGGCGACGACCCGGCGCCCCGTGGTGCCGCTGGTTGACTGGATGCGCACACAGTTTTCCAGCGGCTCTGCCAAAAGGCCGTAAGGATAAGCCTCTCTCAGGTCATCCTTTGTTAAAAACGGCAGCTTGTGTAAATCGTCCACACCCTTAATATCGTCTGGGGTCACATTTTTTTCTTCCATCAGATTTCTGTAATAGGGGACGTTTTCATAAACATGCTTAACCGTCTCAACCAAACGTTCATCCTGCCAGGCCCGGATCTGTTCCCGTGAGGCACACTCGATTTCAGGCTGGAAATAATTCTCCATAATTTTCAATTCCTCTCTGTTATTCTGAGCACACGGCAGCTGCCCTATGCTTTATTATATTATATTGTATACTTTACTATATCATACCATTTTGGCGCTTCACCGTAAACATAAATTCTTTTGTTCTTGTGTATTAAAATTTATACTTTTTGGCGAAGAAGCGGCACCTATTCCACACTCCCAGTAATAATAAAAATTGGGTTGGAGGCTTTCAGCATGGTGAGGCCGCCGATAAACTCACCCCGGCTGACGCCCACCTGGATCATGTCCACATCGGTAAAGTATTTGCGCATCAGGGTTGTTGCCAGAGATGCGTTTTCCATGGTGACAAAATTGGCTACCAGTCTGCCGCCCGGGTTTAGATGTTCCTTGCACCAGATAAAAATCTCCTCAAGCTGTCCACCGGTACCGCCAATAATCACCTTATCCACTTTTTCTTCAATTTCCTCAAGCACTGCCGGCGCTTTTCCCGAAATGATGGTCACATTGTCTGCGCCGAATTTCTCAATGTTCTGCTTTTCAAGCTCCAGCGCTGCCTCCTTGGCTTCGACAGCGTAAACTCTGCCCTTCTTTGCCGCGTAAGCCGCCTCCATGGTCAGGCCACCAGTGCCGGCGCCAATGTCTACCACGATGTCCTTTTCCTGGATACCCAATAAAGAAATGGTCAGAATCCGGACCTCTCTCTTTGTCATCGGGGCCTTGCCCCGGATGTAATCTTCATCTTTATAGCCTGCTACTCTACTCATCTGCAATCACCACTACGGCCATGCCCTTTTCTTTAAAGCTAAGGCCTTCCTCCACTGTTAATCTTGTAATCCGTTCATCTGAATAGGAGAGATCTTCCCCAACATAGAGGAATTTTTCCCCATAACCGTTTTCCCTCAGCGTTTTGGCAATGTAGGCTGTGTTGTGTTCTCCATCCGTCAGAATGCCAATTTTTTTCCCTGTTGCGGCCCGGCCCGGTAAATCCTGATCCCTGCCATGCAGGCTCATCATCTCTGCGTCCTGCCAGGTCATGCCGATTTTAGCAAAGAGATACTGCAGGGAGGATATCCCCGGGATGGCTTCGATATCCTCTGACGGAATTCTCTTCTTCGTGTAGGTCAAAAGGCTGTAAAAGCCGCAGTCGCCTGAAACGACAATGGCTGTCTTCCGGACCGGATAACATTCCTTCACACGCTGCATCAGCTCAGACAACGGTGTTCCTCTGCCGATAATCATGACTTCCTTGCCTGTGGCATCAAAGCTTTCCAGATGCCGCTCCCCACATAAAATAACCTCTGCCGCGGCGATTTCCTTTTTAGCAATGGGAAGAATATAATCAGGGTGCCCCGGGCCAAGGCTTACTACTTTTAATTTGTGCATAGTGCTTTCACCATATCCTTTGCTCCAGCGCTTTCACCCAAAAGGCCGTGGGCCTTTGAGAAAATAATCGTCTCAATTTCGATATTATCATAAACCTTTGCCTCGCAGCGTTTTTTAACCGTTTCGGCCAGGTGGTCAAAATATCCTGGAAGCCTTTCCTCAAACAGATAGTCTACGGCCTCATCAGTAGTGGTGCTGTTCATAATTTTTTCGACGCATGCCTGGCTGCCGCCAAGAAGCGCACAGTGGGCCGCCAGAATTTCCATCCGCCCGTCTGCCACAGCGCTGTGCGTGTTAAACAGGCCGCCTGCCACTTTTACCAGCTTGCCCAAATGCCCGACAAAGAGAATCTTTTTAAAGCCCATCCGCTCTGCTTCCTCAAGCATAAAACCGATAAAATTGCTGGTTTTCACAAGCACCTCAGTGTTCAGATGGAGTGATTCCACAAAATCCTTGCCATAATTTCCCGGAACAAAGATGATCTCATCGATTCCTTTTGCTTTGAGCATGGACAGCTCCAGCCGCATGGATTCCTTCAGGGCGTCCTCGCTCATGGGCTCAACAATGCCCGAGGTCCCCACGACGGACAGACCGCCGACAATCCCAAGCTTCGGGTTAAAGGTCCGTTTGGCAAGGACCTCTCCATCCGGTATGGAGACCTCTACCTCATAGCCGCCCTCCGCCTGGTACTCTTTCATAACCTTCATGATTTCGCGGGTGATCATCTCCCGCGGGACCGGATTAATGGCCGGTTCCCCCACCGGCAGGCTCAGGCCTTTCAGGGTAACCTTCCCAACGCCTCTGCCACCTTTAAAAGTAATGCCAGGCTCAGCCTTTTCGGTCACCTTCACAAAAATTTTAACGCCGTTTGTAATATCCGGATCGTCGCCGCCATCCTTGATCACTGAGCAGGAGGCCCAGTGATCACCGATCTCACAGTCAAACAGCTCAATGGTCAGCGGCCACCCCTTTGGTGTGTCAATGCCGATGGTTTCCAGCTTCTGACCGCCCAGCAGCATGGACACCGCGCCCTTTGCCGCCGCTGTAGCGCAGGAGCCCGTAGTATAGCCGTAGCGCAGCCTCTTACCGCCTTTTTCTATATATTTTTCCAGCATATTATCCTCGCTAAAAAAGGCTTTTTAGTGGATAGTTTATAATTGACAGTGGATAGTTTCTGTAACTATCAACTATCCACTATCCACTGAAAAAAGCCTTTTTTTATCTTCTTATTTTCTTTTTAATCTCATCAGTCTAATGTGATGTCGTAATCCTTTTTGATCAGCAGGGTCGAAAGATATGGAATATCCCCCTTGAGCACTTCAATATCGCGGATAATGCTCTGAGTTTCCATACCGATATTGGATACCAGCACAAAGGAATTGTCCAGTCCGCGTTTTTCCAGCTCCTCTGCCAGACGTTTGTTGTCTGCGCTCACCTTCATAATAACAATGTTGCGGTGCGCGTCCAGAATCTGCCGTATTTCCTCAATGGGCTGTGTCATTGCCACGATGCCCAGTGATTCCTCTCCCTGGGTCAGCGGAACATTAATCTGCGCAGCCAGGTTGCAGAAAGACGGTACGCCGGAAAGAGTTACCACCTCGACGCCCCGCTCCAGAAGGTATTCCATCACATAGGAATAGGTACTGAATACCATTGGGTCGCCAAGGGTTAAAAAGACAACGCTTTTTCCCTCTTCCAGAATTTTTTCAATCTCATCTGCGTTTTCCTTCCACTGCTTTTCCAGCGTCTCGCGCTCTGCGCTTAAGGAAATCATCGGGAAAGACATCTCCACCACGCGCGTATGATCCGTAATGTGGCTTTCCACAATCCGATATGCGATGCTTGGTTTCCCCATTTTTTTAGTCGGTGTGATGATCACATCTGCCGACTGCAGAATTTTGTGTGCCTTTACTGTCAGTAAATCCGGATCTCCAGGGCCGACGCCCAAACCATAAAATATACCTTTCATTCTTCCTCTTACCAATCCCGTCCTAATTTATAAAGCATGGCGTTTAAAATCGCCGCAACCACTGGGCTTCCGCCCTTTCTGCCGTTAATACGAATGTATGGAACCTCCAGGGCGTCCAGCTCGTCAAGGGCTTCCTTGGATTCTGCCGCACCCACAAAGCCGATGGGTGCACCCACAATTAAATCCGGCTTTGCTTTTCCTGCCTTGATAAATTCGATGAGCTTGTAGAGCGCGGTCGGCGCGTTGCCAATGGCAAAAATACCGACTGTATCGTCATCCAAAGCCTTTTCCATGCCCACCGTTGAGCGGGTAACGCCCCGTTCCTTTGCGGCCTTTGCCACATCCTCGTCGTGAACATAGTTGACAATTTCAAGCTGATGGTCTGCCAGTGCTTTGCGGTTAACCGCAACCTTGATCATGCTGGTATCCGCATAGATCTTTTTACCGGCCTCGAGGGCTTTGAGCCCGCTCTCAACCGCGTTGTTTTTAAATTCAATCAGGTCGGCGTACTCAAAATCAGCGGTGGTGTGAATCACGCGCTTCACAATATCTGCAATCTCCGGCGGAAAGGTTTTTCCGCCAAGCTCCTCGGTAATAATCTCAAAACTTCTTTTTTCAATTTCTTTCGGGTTGTTGATATAAGCTGTCATTTAGTTTTCCTTTCGTTGTTCGTGCGGTGAATCCGCTTCATCTCTGGCTGTGGCCTAAAAGAAAGGCCTCGGCTTAATTTTCGATGGAGACTTTCAAGCCTCCGGGAATAATATTCTTCAAAAACAGCGCGTCGTAGTCCTTCTTAGGGACAACGTTCAGAAATCGCTGCATAAAAGCAGTGTAGTTAAAAGTCTCCTCACTGTACAGCACGCCGATCACTGTGCCGCTGTGGCCTGTAATAACCCCATGTCCGCCAAATTCCTCAGACAGGGCCGCCAGTGCTTCAAGGTGGGGCTTGTATAAAATCTTCTGGTTGAGCCGCGCGCTCTCGGTACAGGCGTGTCCAATGGCGCTGAGGTTTTTATCCCGCAGCCCTTGTTTAAAAAGGTCCAGTACCGTTTCAAACCGCTCGACCTCCTGACGTGTGTAGCCATCCTGCTGACGATGAAAATTCATGGTGTTGACGGCTCCCTTGAATTCCACAATCAATATCTGCGCTTCCAGCTGTGCCTCAAAATTTATCAGCACATCGCCGCACACATGGTTGAAAAGATTCAGCCGTTCAAACATGATATTGTCGGTGGGCTCGATGAACACGCAGAGCTCTGCGATGGTTTTGTCGCTGAGGCCCAGATCATAGTAGGCACTCAGGCCCCTGGCAATCCCGGCAATGTCTGCGGTGCTGCTGGCCATTCCCTTTTCAATGGGAATTTCTGAGGACATCTGGATGTTTATATGATGCTTTTCCTCTCTTGGTATGCTGTATTCTGAGAAGATCAGATCAAGCATCTGAACGGCTTTGGTGTCGAGCATACGGGTCGCCGGTCCTTCCACAATACGGATATTGGAATAGAGGTCGACGGGACAGGATACAAGGCACGGCTGTTCCTGGTAGATTCCCTGGATAAATTCTCCGCAGGAACCCGGTGATTTAACCGTTACTGTTCTCACTGTCCTGTTCCTCCAAGCTTTTGATTTCTTCGGCTTTATCAAGGAGCGCCAGCAAAAACTGCGGGTTGCTGTAGAAGTGAATGTGCGGGTACCCGGCAAGGGTATTCCCCTGACAAAAGCCGCAGGTCCATTTCCGCTCTCCCTTCGTGATCTGGTAACGCGTGGGGATTGGCTCCTTCTCATGCACCAGACTGTGATGGAACTCATGCCCCTTAATCTGTATGGGCATGCCGTGGATCACGGTATCAATATCGATATAGCCAAACCGCTGAAGGCGCTTGGTCATCTTCGTATCCGCCTTAAAAAAGCCTGCCGCCTGATACTTTTCCCCGTCAAGCATCTCCATGCTTTCTGTCAGATACATGAGGCCGCCGCATTCTGCAAAACAGGGAAGACCATTTTCTAACGCAGCCTTAATGCTTTCCCTGAATCCCTGATTCTTCTCAAGGTCTCGCCCGAACATTTCGGGAAAACCGCCGCCGATATACAGAGCATCCAGACCCTTTGGCAGCTCGCGATCCTCAAGGGGGCTGAAGGGCACCAGCCGGACGCCCAGCTTTCTGAGCGCGTTAAAATTATCCTCATAATAAAAGCTAAACGCTTTGTCCTTTGCAAACCCTATGGTCAGATCGCCATAACGCCCCGCAAAGGCGTCAAAGGGATCCTTCTGAACCTCCGGTATGGCTTCTCTGCGGCTGAGCGCCAGCATCCTGTCCAGGTCAATATGTTCCTCCGCCAGCGCCGCTGCTTTTTCCACCTGCTCTCGAAGTCCCTGAAGCTCATCCACCGGGATGAGACCGAGATGCCGACTGTTCATAACGATATCTGGACAGTTCGGAAAATACCCCACACAGGGCACCCCTGTACAGGTCTCAATCATTTCCTTTAAGAGCTGATAGTGGGATTCCGAAGCGATCTTATTGATGATCACCCCGGCAATTCGGGTTTCGGGGTCAAAATCCACATAGCCCTTTACCATCGCCGCCGCGCTTTTGGACATTCCCCGGCCGTCAATGATCAAAAATACCGGCGCGTCCACCACCTTTGACAGATAAGCGCTGCTGCCTACATCGGTCTTTAGTCCATGTCCGTCATAGAGTCCCATCACACCCTCGATCACTGCCACCGAATCCTCGGACAGCTTGTGATAAAACAAGGACCGGATGGTCTCACGATCCACCATCCAGGTGTCCAGATTGGTGGATTTTTTTCCAGTGACAAAGGTGTGGAACATCGGATCAATGTAATCTGGTCCGGTTTTAAAAGGGGCAACCGGACAATTTCTTTTGCACAGGGCAGACATCACCCCCATGGTTACAGTTGTTTTCCCAACATTACTGCTGACTCCCGCCAGCATAAAAGTATTCATAACACAATCTCCCAGGTATCCCAATTTCTAGCGCTGCTGAAGCATTTCCAGAAACGCATCGTGGTCTCCGATTTCGACCACTGTTTTCTTTTCACGTATCTTATTCAGACAGGCCTCCAGCCTGCCCTCAGTAAAATCATTATGAAGGCAGTTCGCGTGCAGATAAATCTCCGCGTCCAGCTTTTCAAGGCCTTCCAGATTATTGACATTGCCAAGTCCAAAGGGCACGTCCGCAATCAAAACAATGTCGGCATCGTGCATCAGCTTTAAATTTTCCTGCTGCTTTTCCATGGAAATGGTGGTAAATGGCCGTTCCTCCACAATATCGAGGTTCAGCGATTTACAGACCAGCCAGTCGTCACTGCCTTCATTGATGACACCAGCGGTTACCCGGTGCCCCATGTCGTCCAGCTCCTCAATGACCTTTGAAGCACCGCTGCCGCCGCAGATCACATGAATGTGCAGCGGATTCCGGGCCTCCTCGCCCTCAAGCACGCGGATGGGTACGATCTCCGGTTTTTCAAAAACCGCATTCTCACGCACCAACATTTTCATATTGTAAAGCTGTTTCAAATTTTGCTCAATGACCACGTCCGCTGGCGGCCCGTCTGCCACCACTCGGCCGCCCTGGATCATGATCAGGCGCCCACAGTAGCGCGACGCCAGATTAATATCGTGCAGAACGGCCACAACGGTCATATGGTCGTTTTTATTAAGCTGGTCAATCAGCTCCATAACCTCGATCTGATGATGCACATCCAGCGCGGAGGTGGGTTCATCCAAAAGAATAATGTCCGGCTCCTGGGCAATGGCCCGCGCGATGATCACACGCTGCTTTTCACCGCCGCTCAGCTCATTGAACATACGGCCTCTGAAGCCAAGGGTTTTGGTCATCTTCATAGCCTGCTCCACAATCCGGTAATCCTCGACGCTCTCGCGGTCCCTGTAGCTCAGATAAGGGTTCCTGCCCATGAGCACAATATCCTCAACCGTAAAGTCATAGTCGATATCAAAGGACTGGGGAACGACGGCCACCATCTGAGAGCGTTCACGCTGCTTAAGACCAGCGTTATCCCTGCCCTTTACCACAATCCGGCCGCCGGTAATGGGCAGAAGGCCCGACAGGCATTTGAGCAGCGTGGATTTGCCCGTACCGTTCGAGCCGATAAGGCCGACAAACTCACCCTTATGAATCTCTGCTGTAAAGCCCTTAATCACCTCTTTGCTGCCATAGCCGGTATGAACGCCTTCAAATTTCAACATAACAGCATCTTCCACTAACGGGTACCTCCTTTCTTCGATTTACGCAAAAGGTAAATAAAAAAGGGGCCGCCAAAAGCAGCGGTGATGATTCCCACCGGAATTTCCTGTGAGGAAACGGTCCGGGCCAGTGTATCGCAGATAATAAGGAAGGTTCCTCCAAACACCAGTGAAAAGGGCAGCAAAATCCGATGCTTCGGGCCGGACAAAATTCTTACAATGTGCGGCACCACCAGTCCGACAAAGCCGATAATCCCTGTCACGGAAACCACAGCCGCGGTAATCACAGATGAGACAATCAACACTTTTTTCTTCAGATGGTCGGTATTGACCCCAAGCTGTGTGGCCGCGTCCTCTCCGAGAAGCATGATATCCAGCTCCCGAACCGTTGTGAACAGGATCAGACAGCCGATGATCACGTAAGGTAAAACAGTAATTACCTGGTCCCATCCCTTACCGTTCAGACTCCCCATGGTCCAGAACATAATCTGATTCATGCTCTGAACATTGAAAATCATGAGCAGGGACATAAAAGCCGTCAGCGACTGGCTCACGGCAATCCCGCTCAGCAGCAGGGACGCAACCGGCACTTTTCTCCCGACCTTTGAAATGTTATACACTAAAAAGATCGCCAGAAAGGCGCCTACAAAGGCTAGAACAGCGGTCCCATTTAATCCCAGGAAACCTGCTGAAAAGTGCATGACAATTCCAATGGACGCGCCCAGCGCCGCACCGGAAGACACCCCCAGAATAAAAGGATCTGCCATGGGGTTCTTGAAAATCCCCTGATAGGCCGCGCCGCAGACTGCCAGCGCTCCGCCTGTCAGAAAGCCTAAAATGACTCTCGGCAGCCGTACATTCCAGATAATCGCAATATTACCGGCCGATATTCCCTCCATGTTAACAGGAAGGTGCAGCACCTCGTGCAGTAAAATCCTGTTAGCGTCGCCAAAGGGAATGGAGGTAATGCCTACGATGGTGCATAAATAAATTAAGATCAGGCACCCTACAATGGATAAGGGCATCGCGTATCTTTTCATCTTTGTTTTCATCCGACCTCTTCCTTAACCGTCTGTTTAAAACCTCCGCTGGGGGCAAAAGCCCCCCCTGCGGAGAAATCTTTCTACTTAAACTGATCCGGATAAACGGCTGTAGCCAGCAGCTCCAGCCCATCGACAATACGCGGTCCGGGGCGCTGGATCAGGTCGCTGTCCGGAGAGAGCATTTCGTAATAGACAATGGCGTCGTTCTTGACAGCATTGACCTGGTCAAAGCCCGGCACCTTTTTGATCTCGTCCGGTGTGGTAAAGAAGGACACATAGACGTCCGGGTTCTTTGCGATAATCTGTTCAACGCTCAGCTGCGGCCAGTCTGTGCCGGCGTCTGAGGCAATGTTTTTGGCGTTAATATCCTTAAGCATATTGCCCAGCAGGGAGTTATCTCCGGCGCTGTAATAACCGCCAATATCGATAAAGACTGATTTCTGCGGATTGGCTGCCGCCGCCTTTTCCTTAATCTCATCATATTTTTTCGTCATGCTGTCGGTGATTTCCTTGGCCTTATCATTGGCGTTAACCACCTTGCCAGTATTAATGATGGTGCTTTCCACCGCGTCCACAGACATTGGTGTGTAAGTAATAACCTTTGCGCCGGTGGCTTCAATCTGACTGCGGACATCATCGCTGATCAGATCACCCGCCAGAACGACATCCGGGGCCAGGGAAATAATCTTTTCCACATTGGGATTATTGTAATCGCCAATCGACGCTACCTGGGCAGCTTCCTCGGGATAATTGCAGTAATCGGTCCGTCCGACCACCTTGTCTCCCACACCCAGGGCAAACAGGATTTCGGTGTTTGCGGGTGACAGAGACACGATCTTTGCGGGTTCCTTTTCGATTTCCACATTATTGCCCAGATCATCGGTAATGGAGATTGGGTAAGCGGTTTCTCCAGTAACCGCGCCGGAAGCTTCTCCACCCTTCTGGCTATTCTGAGCACAGCCTGCCGCGCCAAACAACAGCGCCGCACAGGCCAGAGCCATCAGTAAACTTTTCAATACACTCTTCTTCATTGGTCCCTCCATAAATAAATTTAAAACTGCTTAAAACAAAGAAAACCGACCCCATGAGAGAGGCCGGATTATGATAATATACAATCCTCTACTTCCCTCCGAAGTGATTATATCGCTTTGCTTCAAGTGTCCTGACTCTTGCTTCCTTCTCCATCCTCCCTTCCCATCAGGATACGCCTGACAGTGGTCTATGAGGATCTTGTCTGCAATTACAGTAGCGGGGGCTGTAGCGGATTTCAACCGCTTTCCTCTAACAAAACAGCATCATTAAGTTGTTAATTGAAGTTTAGCACAAATCCCCGAATTGTGCAATTAGAAATTATTGTTCTCCAGATCAAGGCTGTTCCGAACTGCACGGCAGAACTCAAGGGGCTCTCGCTTTTTCCACGCATCGCTTGCGATAACCTCGTAGGAGATAAAATCCACGCCGGTGCTCAGGATCTCAGGCATGACCTCACAGAAGGGGATTTCACCCTCGCCCGGTATCCAGTGCCGGTCAATATGCAGGTCGTTGTCGGACAAATGCAGCGCCTTGATCCGGTCTTTGTAGGTTTTAAGAATCTTACCTCTGCCGCAAGGCAGCATATAGTCATGGGAGCTGTCATAACACATACCAAAATGATCGGCCTGGATGGCATCCAGCAGTCCCTTCAGCAAAAACTGCCGCGACACATTTTCAACGGCGATATCGACGCTGTACTTCTCCCCGGCCTCTGCCAGCTCTGAGAAAAAAGCCAGCCCATTTTCCCATTTATAGGGGCCAAGGTCCAGATCATTAGTGTGTACCACCACAGCTGGAATCTCGAAGGTACGGCAGTCCCGCACAAAGCTGACAAAGGTATCTAAAAGCGCTCTGGTCTGTGCAGGCTCCTTTTCCCAGATGTCGTTATAACCGATAAAGGGCGCGTGAATATTGGTGATTCCAAGCCCCTTGCTCCGCACAATGTCCGGAAATTTTTCTTTCTCCAGATAATAAGGCTCACACTCGTCCTCCCAGGAAATCATCACCTCGTCAAAACCGGCTTCTTTGATCACGTCAATGCGCTCCTCAAAAGGCATGAAGTAGCCAAACCACGAAAACATACTGTATTTCATCGGCTTCCTCTATTCACCCTGAAGCCTGGGTATGCTCAGGTCAAAGGGCGGATATACAACGCCCTTTTCTGTGATGATGGCTGTGACATTCTGATGCGGGGTCACGTCAAAGGCCGGGTTTTCCATGCGCACACCGTCCGGCGCGATCTGCTGTCCTTTGATATGGCTGATCTCTCTTGTGTCCCGTTCCTCAATGACAATATCATCGCCGGACCACATATTAAAATCAATGGTTGAGGTGGGCGCTGCCACATAGAAAGGAATGCCATGGGCTTTTGCCAGAATGGACACGCTGTAGGTTCCGATCTTATTGGCCACGTCGCCATTTCGGGCGATGCGGTCTGCTCCCACCACCACACAGTCGATTTTTCCCTGCTTCATCATCCAGCCGGCCATATTGTCTGTGATCAGTGTGACTGGAATGCCGTCTTTTTGAAGCTCATAGGCGGTGAGACGGGCCCCCTGCAGAAAGGGTCTTGTCTCATCGGCGTAGACGGATATCTCCTTGCCTGCCTCCCAGGCGGCACGCACAACGCCGAGGGCTGTCCCGTAATCCGCTGTGGCGAGGGCTCCTGCATTGCAGTGGGTCAGGATGGTATCCTTACGGTGGATCAGCTCTGCGCCGTAAGCGCCCATATCCCGGCACATCTTAATATCCTCTCTGCAAATGGCGTCTGCTTCGGTTTTCAGGAGCGCTGTGATCTCTGCCACTGTTTTTTCCGAGTTGTTTTTGATCACGCCCTCCATCCGGTCCACTGCCCAGAACAGGTTGACCGCCGTTGGCCGGGTGGCACGAAGCACGTGGCAGACAGTCTCCATTTCCTTTAAAAAGGTCTCCTTCGGTAGCTTTTCAAATTCCAGCGCGCCAAAATAAACGCCGTATCCGGCAGTCACTCCGATGGCCGGCGCCCCGCGGACAATCATATCCACAATGGCGGCGGCAATCTCGCGGTAGTCGGTGTAACTGTGCGTTACCTCCTCGGTTGGCAGCAGAGTCTGGTCAAGCATTTTTAAAGCGCCATTTTCATAATAAACAGGTTTCATCATTCTTCCTTTCTCGCTATCTGAAAAAGCCTCCCTTGGTTAAGAGAGGTCAGGACGTCGGCAAAGTCGGTCATGAGCTGCAAAGAGAAAGCTTGAAGCCCTTTGAGTTAAAAATTGAAAGTTGAAAGTGGAAAGTTATGGAACGTTTTCGCTGACGCAAAAACGACTAGAACAGCAGCCACAGGCCGCATTCAATCAAATCGGCCAACGGCTGATTTGCCCCTGAACTTTCAACTTTCCACTATCCACTTTCCACTTCAAAAGCCTCTTTTTAACGCTTTATCTCTTGCGGACATCCTTTGTCTGCCGTCTGGCCTTCCTTGGTTAAGGGAGGTATCTTTTTTATATGCGTTCAATCATCCTAAAAATCAGTTGTTTCACTCGGTCGTTGTTATCCTCGAGCACACGCACCACATCTTCGGCCTGCACAGGCTTGATATCCGGGCGGCCCTCCAGTCCGGCATCGTAATCTGTGATCAGGGCGATGTTGACAACCGGAATCCCCTTTTCCATGCACAGGTATCCTTCCGGATACTGGGTCATATTGACGACATCCGCTCCCATCATGGCAAACATGCGGCTTTCGGCACGGGTCGAGAACCGCGGGCCGTTGACCACGACAACAGTCCCGCCGTCATGGGTTTTAATCCCCAGCTTTCCGGCTTCCTCAAGGGCAATCTGACGAAGGCCGGGATCGTAAGGATCGGCTGAGCTCAGGTGAACCACATTGGGGGTCTCGTTAAAGGTATCCTTGCGGCCTGATGTCATGTTGATGAACTGGTCGGTGACTACAAAATCCCCCGGTTCGATTTCCGGACGCAGCGAGCCAACGCAGCAGGGTGAAATCAGCGCCCGGATTCCCAGCTGCGCAAAAGCGTCGATGTTGGCCCGGTAGTTGATTTCGGAGGGGTTCAGGGTATGATCTTTGCCGTGTCTTGGCATAAAGGCCACCTTTTTGTCGCCGACAGTCACCAGGCTGATGGCGTCGGAGGTTTTGCCGTAGGGTGTGTCCACCTCAATTTTTTTAACGTCCGGATACAGCTCATAGAGACCGGAACCGCCGATCACGCCGATGTCTGCTTTATAATATAACATTGCTTATCTCCTTGTTCCTTTATATTACTGTAAATCCCAGTGATGACTTGAAATGCTCCAGGGCCCATTTGTGGCCCTCCGCATTAAAGCTCGCCACACGGTTTTCGTGAACCGTGACCGCATAACCCAGATTATAGGCGCTGATGGCTGTGTGCAGCACACAAATGTCTGTGCACACACCGGCCAACTCCAGCTTCCTGATATGGTTCTGCCTGAGCAGAATATCCAGCGCTGTCCCGGCAAAGGCGGAATAGCGGAACTTATCCATGTAGAAAACCTGCCTGTTTTCAAGCGCCTGATAGCCCCGCAGCTTTTCAGCTGTCTTTCCATACACGGCTCTGCCCGGGCTTCCCAAAAGATTATGGGGTGGGAACAGCGCCGTCTCGGGGTGTGTCCCGTCGTTTTCCAGATGCAGGTCGTTCACCACAAAGACCATGCCGCCGCCCTCAAGGGTTTCGCCGACTGCGGCCGCCAGGTTCTCATCAATGGCCTGGGCG
This sequence comes from Eubacterium sp. AM05-23, assembly GCF_003477535.1. Classification (NCBI taxonomy): domain Bacteria; kingdom Bacillati; phylum Bacillota; class Clostridia; order Eubacteriales; family Eubacteriaceae; genus Eubacterium; species Eubacterium sp. AM05-23. Next base: position 72,888 of record NZ_QUDF01000007.1, on the reverse strand, counting down.
GGCGCGCCGGCGGTCAGCTTACCGTCAGGCGCGACAAAATCATAAGTATAATCGATCAGAATGAGTGCCTGATTCATGCTACCACTCCTTCAGCTTAATAATTTTTCTTCCAGCCGCCCTTTTTAAAGCCGTCGTCCTCGTCAAGATTCGTGGCTTTAAAGCCCAGCCATTTGTATTTGGAATCATCTTCCTCTTCAGTGGCTATAGGCTCTTGGGCCGCAGGCTGAGGCTCCGGTTCATTAAATACTGGCGTTTCCTCGGGGATAAAATCGTCTCCGACAACATCCTTGGCGATTTCGATGGCAGCGCTGAGCACATTGGCCACGCTGGAGGCGTCCAGAAGCTCAATTTCTTCCTCGACAGGCTCTGGAGCCGACGGTTCGGGTGCCGGGGCTGGTTCAGGCTGTAGCTTTGCCGCTGGCTGAACAGATTCCGTTTCGGGCACTGCGGCTGCCGGGGCTTCCGCGGCCTGCGGGGCGGGTTCTGCCACCGGGGGCTCCGATGCGGCTTCCGGTTCCGCCGCCGTGTTTTCTTCCGGTTTTTCTTCTATTTCATCTTCCTCAGGAACGTTAAATTTGGGAATCGGCCGCTTTTTTAATTCCTCTTCGGCTTCCTCGACACTCCGTTTAAAGCCAAGCCACTTGTATTTGGCGTCTTCCTCATCCTCAGAGGCGGACACCTCAGGCTGAGACGGTGTCTCTGGCGCAGCGGGTTCCGGTTCTGCAGCGGGTTCAGGCTCTGGGCTGGACGCGATCATTTCATCGACCAGCGCGGCGGTTTCTTCAGGTGCCAGGGGCGCTTCCTCTGGCTCTTCCTCCCGCCAGGGGCGCTCTTTGACATAGTCGCCGCTGTCTAAAGCTTCGCTTTTAAAGCCGATCCAGCTTTTTTGTGGCTTGTAGGCAGGATCCTCGGCCTTTTCCTGATTCTGCTTTTTCATATTGTCAAGCCAGCTTTCCTGGCGTTTAACACTTGGGCGCACTTCGTTCCGGGCTTCAGGTGCTGTGTCCGAAAAACGCAGCCAGCTCTTTTTAGCGTCTGGGAAATGGGCTTTGATGGCATCCATGGGAATCTTCTCATTGCTCATAAGCGCCATCACCGCGCACAGTTTTTCCGGCAGGTGGCCTTCCTTTGGCCAGAGCAGGAGCACACCGATTTCATACTTACAGATAGCGTCCACATCAAAGCCAAGGGACTCGAGCGAGAACCGCATGAGCTCCGGATGACGGCACTTCTGTCCTTTTGGCTTAGCGCAGCCTTCTCCTGAAATATCGCAGACATGGCAGTTGCCCGGCATTAAGGACAACGTGCCCGGAAATTCTGCCTCCAGATCCAGAAGATCCTTCCATGATTCAACCTTCATAGCCTGCATAATCTGTTTGCAGTATTCGGCCACAGGTTGAATACCGAAGATTTTCTGGCGGTCCTCCCGTGGAATTTCATACTCTCTGGCAATCAGGTACATATACTTAAATTCCTTTAAAAACAGAGCCTCGTCGAAGGCGTAGTCCGGGCAGGACCAGTATTTGTTGTAGTTGGGACAAGCCGCGCAGTAGCGGCGGGTTTTTCGCAGTTGATGATACTCTTCGAGCATTTTGTCCATTTCTACCGGACCGATGCTAAATTTGTGAATATAATCCATCCCATTACCTCTTTTCATCTATACAAAATTTCATCTCATCAGACACAATGTTCGGGTAAATTTTAGCAAATTTACATTTAGATTCATTGTACCTTACCTTTAAACGAACATCAACCCAACTTTTTGTCTATTACAGATAACTTTTCACAAAAAAAGTTCAATTTTCTAAGAATGGCTAAATTTTACTCTATTAGCCGTTTTCATTTTCTACACTTTTGTCCCAGCGGGACAAAAAATACGAAATGACAAAAAATTACCATATTTTTTTTGAGACGCCCATATTATAATAGCTGTAGGAAAAATTCGAAGGGAGTTTAGCGAATGGAATATTCTCATGAAGTAAATAGTATGTGCTGCGTAGCCAGCAATGCAAACCACGGCTGTGCCCCAATCCCTGAAGAAGGCAGATGGGTACAGGCAAAAGAAGTTAAAGACATTTCCGGTTTAACACATGGTGTAGGCTGGTGCGCCCCTCAGCAGGGTGCCTGTAAATTAACCTTAAATGTAAAGGACGGTATTATTCAGGAAGCTCTGATTGAAACCATCGGCTGCTCTGGTATGACGCACTCTGCCGCCATGGCATCTGAAATCCTGCCGGGTAAAACAATTCTTGAAGCCCTGAATACGGACCTTGTCTGCGACGCTATCAACACCGCTATGCGCGAACTGTTTTTACAGATCGTTTATGGCCGTACTCAGACTGCTTTCTCTGAAGATGGTCTGCCGGTCGGCGCTGGCCTTGAAGACTTGGGCAAAGGCCTCAGAAGCCAGGTTGGCACCATGTACGGTACACTGGCCAAAGGCCCGCGTTACCTTGAAATGGCAGAAGGCTATGTCACAAAAGTCGCTTTAAACGAAAAAGACGAAATCATCGGTTACGCTTTCGTACAGCTCGGCAAAATGATGGAAAACATCAAAAAGGGCATGGACCCGAAAGAAGCCATGGATGCGGCTTCCGGCCAGTATGGACAGTTCGATGGTGCTGCTAAGTACATCGATCCGAGAAACGAATAGGAGGTTCTGAGATGCCATTATTTGAAAGTTATGAAAGAAGAATCGACAAAATCAATGAAGTCTTAAAAGCAAACGGCATTGCCTCTTTAGAAGAAGCCAAAGCCATCTGCGATGAAAAAGGCATTGACGTTGCAGGTATCGTAAAGGGTATTCAGCCAATCTGTTTTGAAAATGCCTGCTGGGCTTATACACTCGGCGCTGCACTGGCCATCAAGCGCGGTGCGAAAACAGCGGCTGACGCGGCCGAAATTGTGGGAGAGGGCTTACAGGCTTTCTGTATTCCAGGCTCTGTTGCTGAACAGCGTAAGGTTGGTCTGGGCCACGGTAACCTGGGCGCCATGCTGCTGCGTGAAGAAACCGACTGCTTTGCTTTTCTGGCTGGCCACGAATCCTTCGCGGCTGCCGAAGGTGCTATCGGGATTGCCAGAAACGCCAACAAGGTTCGTAAAAAACCATTGCGCGTTATCTTAAACGGCCTGGGCAAAGACGCCGCCCTGATTATCGCCCGCATCAATGGTTTTACCTATGTAAAAACCGATTATGACTATGCGACAGGCACGCTGAACATCGTAGAAAAAACCGCTTACTCCGATGGCGAACGCGCCGCGGTTAACTGCTATGGTTCTAACGACGTTCAGGAAGGTGTTGCCATCATGCACCACGAAGGCGTGAATGTTTCCATCACTGGGAACTCTACCAACCCGACCCGTTTCCAGCATCCGGTTGCCGGCACTTATAAAAAAGAAGCCCTTGAACAGGGCAAAAAATACTTCTCAGTTGCTTCCGGCGGCGGTACAGGACGTACCCTCCACCCGGATAATATGGCCGCCGGCCCTGCTTCCTACGGTATGACCGATACCATGGGACGTATGCACTCTGACGCTCAGTTCGCCGGTTCCTCCTCCGTTCCAGCCCACGTAGAAATGATGGGCCTCATCGGCATGGGTAACAATCCAATGGTCGGCGCTACCGTATCGGTAGCCGTTGCCATCGAAGAAGCCATGAAATAATCCCAAAACAGCTAAACCACGTGTCTATGCGGGTTTCAACAATTTTAAGAATAAGTAAAAATAAGTAAAAATGACATGATAAGACACAAATAAGACACGCGCAAGACACACACTTAAGACACAAATTAAGCCGTCCTTTTTCGGGGCGGCTTTTGTAGTTTCTCAGTTTAAATATTTCAGCTCTTCAAGGACGCGCTGAGGCCCATCGGTTTCTCCGTACACCTGTGGATCGTGTATAATGACAGTCCAACTTTTTTCGGTATTATCGAAAAGTAGTTCTGTTTCTTTCCCCTGCGTTTTCACGAAATACCGCAGTCCCGGGGTTCCACACTTTACCATACCCTTCCGGATGCTTAAAATCTCCTCAATTATAAATACCTCTTTCTCGACATGAAAAGCACAAGGGATGTATTTCCCCTTAATCTTTACCAAATCGACCTTTGCATTGCCATATTTTCGCCGCATAGTATCACCTCATAAAGAACGTTTGTATTTATATTATAGAACTTTTGTTTTATTTTTGCAATAAAAAAATAAAACTCCCGATCCGAAGACCGAGAGCTCTAAAAAAGGAAAAGCTAGTTGGGGAGAATAATTTGTATTTTAAAAAGCAAGAGGTATGTGTGTTCGAGAATATTTATACCCAAAAATAAAATATTTAAATATTATACTAATATAAACTAATATTTAACTATCCCTTTCTCCTTCGACCAAAATCCTAAACTTTCCATTTCCATACCTACTTCACCCAATATTGCGTTTGATATAATCGCAAATTTATTGCTCGGTGATTCGACAACATCTTCTTTACCTCTTATTATATATTTAATGTTAACGCAGACAACATATACTCCTGGATTTGCCACTTTGAAGTTAATATGCATAAATTCAGCTCCATTTGGATCTATTCTAACCTCTTTCGTGCTTCTATAGATTTTCCCTTTATTTTCTTCGCATAAAATTCCTATATATGTCTTTTTATCAGCCAGTACATCTTCTTCCACACTATAATATACTGGATCAATATACCCTCCTTGGCACTTGCTTCTTAATGTACTAATAGATTCAATATCTTCGTATGATTTGACGCTAAAAGCGACCTCTTTTATCAACATTGCAGATGATTCTCTATTAAATATATTAAATGAAAGTTTATTGATTGTTCCTCCAGCAGAATTAAACCCATAACGAACGTCTCTTTCGCCGTTGACACTGCATAAGGAAGATGTATTTAAAAGTATTCTATCAATGACCGGCTTCTTTAGTGGCAATATTCTATAAGCTTGGCTGTCTACGAAAATATCCACCGTTTTTTCTCCCACCCATGTTAAAAGCGGCAGTAAAACTGGAGGTAAAAGTGCAAACTCAAGTTTTTGTATTGCAAATATACATGATAAACCTAGTGAGAATAATAAAATGAACATTTTGATTAATGCGCTTTTCGAATTGTCCATCAATAACCCCTTGTTTTATTAATAAAGCTATTATACCAAAAAACAAAAAAAGAGGCCAGCCTAAAAGACTGACCTTCTAATACTAATTAATTCTGATTGTATCCCCAGCATAAATCAAATCCGGGTTTTCAATCCCATTCAACGCAGCTAGATGTGCAACACTCGTACCAAACCTTCCAGCAATATCCGACAAAGTATCACCACTCTGGATCGTGTACGTCTGCCCGCTGCCAAATGCCACCCCATCAATTACGATCACATCGCCGGGATAGATCAGGTCTGGATCAGCGATACCGTTGATGGCTGCCAGATGCTGGTAGGTGGTTCCATATCGGTCCGCAATAGCAGACAGGGTATCTCCACTCTGTACAATATAGGTGCCCGTATTCTGAGCGTTCTCCTGTGCTTCTGGTGTCGGTGTAGGCTGTGGTTGTGGCGTTACACCCGTTCCACCACCCGCGTAGGCATCCCAAGCGGCGTGATCGCCGTAGAACACGTTCAAGTCTAACCGGTCACCCCACCCCGGCAGGTAACCGCCAGAAGTATATTGGAGCATCGCCGCACCAGCCCAATCACTGATCGGGTACATCGGCGCGTCCGGCCAGTAGCCATCACAGCTGTCTTTGCTGTAGTAAGCCACCCATAAGCCATAATCCCCAGCGACAACCGCGCTCCAATCCCACTCGTTGACCACAGAGCCAGACATGTAAATCATGGGCTTAATACCTGTTCTGGCCTGTACTCTGTCTAGAAACGCCTTGGCATAGCCGGGGCCGCAGTTGACGGCATCGGTTTCCCAGTCCAAAACCAGAATCGCTTCACCGATGTAGCCCTGGATATTATCAATAAAGAAATCCGCTTCGGCTACCCCGGAGCTGTTCCCGTCCGAGAAGTGGTACACGCCCAGCTTCTTTCCGGCCGCTTTGGCCTGCTGGTACGCCCGGTCACAGTCATCGTTGATGTAGTCAAGCCCCTGGGTTGCCTTAACGATCACAAAATCGGATGGCACCGATGCGGCGTCAATGCCTCTTTGCCATGCACTGATATCAATTCCGTTTAACATTATTCCTTACCTCCATTTTTATCTTCTGTTTCAGACTTCTTTTTTAAAATCTCAATGGCCTTTGTGATGGCTTCTGGAATCGGAACACCCATCAAGCCCATATTTTCCACAATGCTCAACATTTCATTCACGCAGTACGCGATTACCACCGCGTCCCGGACGAAGTTTGTGCCGATCATAATGTCTAACCGACACGCCACCAGGACCACTAAAAGGACCATTCCTTTTCTCAGCAGCCCCATAAAGGCCGCGTTTGATCCCAATGCGCCGCTGTCTGTTTTCGTGCTGTTCTTAAACACTCCGGCCACAATTAAGCCGGTAATGTAGTCCACACCCATAAAAATAAGCAATGTTATCAGCGCGGCGTCCCAACCACCAAAAAAGCCGGCAATGACACCGCCGACTGCTCCAATGCCCACAACGACCGGGCCTTTTGCTGTTATCATGTTTTCCATTGTTTTCCTCTACTTTCTGTTATGCTATCTTCACTATCTGTATATATGCTTCATAGGGATTGCCACTTTCTATATTACTTACCTGAACACTTGGTTCCAATTTAAAGCTTCCGCCTGTATCAAAAGTTGCCATACCAAAGACAAAGCTTTCAAACCTTCCACTTGCGTCTGAAACGGCAATGTATTGATCCAGCATTGGTTGAGCTGTTGAACCTGTTATTCCTAATGTTAGTTTTTGTAAAAAACCATGATTGATAAACGAGCTGTTTAGCGTTGTTGTAAAATCTTATTTTAACAATATATGTCCCTGGCAAATTCACTTTTATTAAATATCTTGGCCGATTCGGCGCTGTAAGCGTAATTTCACTAAGTTTTTCGATTCCCTCCAGTTCGGTTACCGTCGAATTTTCAGTGTGCCAGTACGCACCTTTTCCAATATTCGGGTCTGCGCTCCCCCCTCCAGAACCCGCTTGCCCCTGTGGAATCCCAAAATTTAGAACAGCGGCGTTTTCGGTGCCGCTGTTGTTGACCGTTGCGGGCTGTCCTGGTTGAAGGGTGGTGACGGTTCCGACTTTAACCGTCGCTGCTTTTCCATCGGTCCCGACCACGTAGGGTAAACTGTTCCAACGGGTCACACCGTCGCCCCGCTTGGCTTTTCCGGTATCACCTTCAAACTGCAATTGCCGATTTTTTAAAACCGGGTTTTGTGCGGCCAGCTGTGCCGCTGTCAGATCGGGCAGAATAATCCGCCCGCTTGTACTTTTTGCTGCCATTTTTACCTCCTGTCACCGGAGGCATGGCCGCCCCCGGATTTATGCTAATTTTGTAATTCGTATTCTTTCATTTATAAAGTCACAGGGATTTATACTTCTTTCAAATTCCAGAGCATCCCCGCTGTTTATTCTTACGATTTCACTCCCCGACAACGTGCAATATTTCGTATTTTGTGAACTATCGTGTGGCGCAAAAAAGGAATTATAACTAATTCTGCTCCATTCGTCCGATTTTGTGAGATAGGTTACTTTATATTCTCCATATTCCACTTGACTTGAGTATTCAACGCGCAGTTCATAGGAAACAAGGAAAACACCTGTAATATTCGCCTTTATTAAAAGGTAATCCCGCATACTTTGGTTTATGGAAAAACTTCCCTCCGGCAGCGTATTAACCAGTAAAGAAAAATCTCCATAAAGATCACCCTCTTTATCGGTGATTACCTGATAATTTTTGTTGAAAACCCAGTCTACACCTTTTCCAATATTCTTGTCTTGTGGTGGAATCAACGGTGTCCAATACTCTGGCATTGTCGGATTTATCACGTCAGCGCCGCCTTGCAACGGTCCGGGTGGCAAGGTGTGTTGTTTTATACAGACATAAGGCGCACTATCATAGAGCACGACTGTATAAGGCTTATAAACAATGGCGTTTTGAGCCGTTGCGCCGACCCATTGCCCTTGCCATCGCAGCATTGTTTCTGGCAAAACAGGCTTTAAATCAACCCAGCGTGTCGCCCCGTCACCGATTTTGGCCACGCCATCTTTGGTTATAAAAAGCTGCCCATCTTTTAAAATGGGATTACTTGTCTCTAATTCAGCGGCGGTGGTTTCTGGCAGAATCAGCCGTCCTTGCGTTGCTTTATCTGCCATCTTCGCCACCAGCCTTTCTAAATACTAGGGAAAAGCCCCTCCCCCGATTGCTTTTAAAGCAACTATCTTTTATGTAAACTTTTTGCATTTTTATTGTCCTCCATCTTATTTTATAAAACTAATTGTATTTCAATCTCGTCATCGGTGCGCAGCAGTTTATTGCTGTCGGTTAGATCGGTACTGGCTCCTGGTACACCGCTGGCACCTTTAATATTTCCAATTTTTACCCAGCTCCCAGATGCTTTGCTGTAAATGTCATAGCTGGCGGTATTTAAATAAAAATCGCCTTTTTTCCCCTGGGTGGTGGGTGCTGCTTCTCCAAAAAGAATGGAAGCGCCGTCGGCGCCTTTGGCTCCGGGTGCTCCGTCCTTCCCATTGGTGCCATTCTCTGGGACGGCTTTTTTATCGGTCTTTGTCCCATTTATCTCCCAGTAACCATCGGCGGATATGGAAATTTCGGGTGAAACACCATCAACGCCGTTGCGTCCGTCTTTCCCGTCTGTTCCGGGCGGCCCGGTCGGTCCCTGGGCCTTTTGTCCGGTATCCTCCCCGTCGATATAGAAATTTCCGTTTACTCCGATTGTAAGAATGCTGGTGTCGCCTTTGGCTCCCCGGCTGGGCTTTCCGGTATCCACGCCATTCACAAACCAGTTTTCATTGGCACCAATGGTGATGGTTGGCGTTGGTCCTTCTGGACCGATTACGTTGTAGCCTTCCGGCGGTGTTGGGTCATTATCCACAATAAAATTCAAAATCCCATTGGTGATCACGGGTTTCCAGGTCTTAACTTTGGCCGCTTCGGTGGTGGCGGTATTTGCTGCGGTCTCGGCTCGTTCGGCGCTGGTTTCGGCGGCGGTTTTACTTTTGTCCGCTGCGGCTGCACTGGCTGCCGCGTCGCTGGCTTTTTCTTCGGCGCTTCTGGCACTGGCTTCGGCGGCATCCTGTCCCTCTTTTGCCGCTTTCGCACTGTTCGTTGCTTCGGTCGCTTTTGCGGTTGCGGTTTCGGCGCTTCTTTGGGCTGCTGCGTCGGCTGACTCAGCGGCATTTTTAAATTGCTCAACCAGTTTTTTATCGCTTTCGACTTCTTTTTTTGCCTTGACTGCCGCGTTTTCAGCAGCTTCAGCAGCCTCGCGCGCCGTTTCGGCACCCATCTCAGAAGCTTCTGCTTTTTTAGCGGCGGTTTCAGCTCCCGTTTGGGCTATTACCGCGTCATTTTTAGCTTTCGTTGCCTGCGATTCAGCGATTTCAGCCGCAGCTTGTGCGGCTTCGGCTGCTTTTTGAGCCTTTTCTGCGTCCTCCACTTCCTGCCAAATATCTTCCTTCGACGCGAGCTCTTTCACATCTCCCGCAGCGAACGCCGCATATACTTTTCTTGTACCGTCTATGGTGACCGCCAGCTCACCGGGCTTCATCTTTTCTGGCCGAAAATCCGCACCGGCGCCACGGCGCATCTGTATTGCCATTTAGCTTCCCTCCTTTGCCGGGCTTGCTTGTGTTTTGCTCTGAGCAGTTTGAGCGGATTGTGCTTTGAACGCTTCCAGCAACTCTTCTTTTGTCCCGGTTTTTGTTTCGGTTAACGGTTTAGCCAATTCAAGCACGGCACTAGCGTAAAGCCTGTTTTTGGCGTCTTTGATATTTTGAGACAGTCGAGCCACAACCCCCTCAATGTCCGTGATATCCAGTCCGTATTGGCTGCTCATCTCGGTCAGGCGGCTGTCCATTTCGTGGTAAACAGCATCCATATTAGCCATTTTCGTGATATTAATGCCTTCCAAAGTAAATCACTCCCTCCTGTTTCTTTGGTTTTTCTCCAAACCACCCCTCATCTGGTGTGGCCACGATCGTCTCGTTTCCTTGGCTTTCCTCAAAAACGATGCGCCAGCCGTCTCTCAAAAACCGATCCGACTGTTTCTCTGGATCGGACAAATACATTTGCACATTATCTTTTACTGCCTTGTACATTTTTCTCCTCCCACTGGCTTATAGCGCTGAACAAAGCAGACCGTTTATAAAATAATATGTTGATTTTTCCCAGCGAAGCGCTCCCTGTAACTCCACAATATTTGTGATGACAGACATCGATCCACTGCCGCACATATTGCTTACACCGGACTGCCCGGCCATCGTCGCTAACCGCTCTGCTTTTATGTCAAGAAACTCTGTTTTTATCTGGAATCCCCTGTAATTGGTGCCTTGATAGGTGATGGATGCCGCACAATCAATCAGTCCACGCTGCTTTCCGGCAAAATAGCCGTAGATTGTGCCGCCTTCAATCATAATCTGTCCCATCGTGCTGTAGCCAGAAACCAATTTTCCAAGAAATTCGCAGCCTTCTTTGAATTTTCCTTTTGACGCGATGAGCCCATCCTTGTCAAGTGTGGCAACGACAGCTCCCGAGTCGTTATAAACCCAGATTTGACCCGCTTCGTTATTTTTATTTCCCGCTTGAAGCGTGCCTCCTTGGATCAAATCCGCGCTTAACATCCCAGTTTTAATATATGATGCATTGAAATATAAGTTGCCACTACTATCGGAGTACAGACCTTGCCATTCACCGTTATTGGTCAATTTATTAAAAACCTCTTCTTGGGTCAAAGCCGTCGCATCCTTAATCATCGAAACGATCGTTCTGGCGTAAAGTCCTTGCCTGGGGAAACCCCCTTGCCAAAATGAGGGTGCCGCCGTTACGCGGATGCCTGTCCACGTTTGGTCCTCTAATGTGTAGGTTTTCGTATATCCAGTGACTTCCTGGTCATAGTCAACGACCTCCCATGCGATGCCGTCCGTTGTTTTCTCCAATAACCATGCGGCAGCCTGAACCGTTTCATCCAAATTGGTGCGTTTTGCACAACGAAAAGTGACACTTCCGGGTGTTAGCCCTTCGTCGGTAACCGTGACGGTCTGGGCGCTTGGGGTTACAACATACACGACGCCGTCGGCGCCCGCCTTATTTTTTGAAACCTGAAAAACACCGGTTGCTTTTCGGTTTTGATAGGTTACCGTAAAGGTCACTTTTCCGGTTTCACCTGTTAAATTTGTCACTTTATATCTGTGGGCCGATGCGTCCCAAGTGCCCGTCACTGACGAATCGGCTAAAACCGAATACGCCGCTGCGTCGCTCACATCCTGGGAACCAAACATCGCCTTCACCGTTGTTTCACACTCCGTATAGTCGCCAGTTCCATCTGCTTTTGTCGGAATCCCAAAATAGTCATTCATTTGCAGGTAAAAGCTGGTGGCAATCTCTATTTGTTCAGGCATTGCCACCGGATTGCTTCCGATTGACAAGCGCTCGGCATTGATGCGCACAGCCCCGGTTTCCATGGACGCATAAAACATTTCTCGTCCCTGTTTATCCTTGACCACCAGCTCGCCTGCATTAATCCAGTCGGCATTGATCCCCACCGCAGCGAGCACATTAACCACCGCATTCGCGTTTTTATCAATGCCTGCTGAGTAGGTCTTGCCACCGTCTTGGGAGATAAAAAAACCATCGGCAGTGATTTTATAAACCACCATACTCTCAGCCAGTTTGGGTTTATCATGCATATAGGTTATCCGGCTGCCGTCCTCTAAGGTTTCAACCGTTTGATAATAGCCCATGGCGTTCATGGCCAGTTGATTCATCTGCGTGACGTATTGGTCGTATGCCGAAAGTTTCGCTTCCGTGTTACGGTCGGCCTCAACAAGGGCCTTCGTGATTTCGGAATAGCGCTTTGAGGTGTTGCGGCTGGGCGTTTCTGCGTCGGTTGAGATGCGCTCGTAACTGCCGATCGTATAGGTCAGATTGGTAATATAGCACGAATACGCATTTCCTTTACGGTCTGTCACATACGCAGCATCTCCGGCTTCAATGGATGGATCACCCAGACAAGAGGCGGACATCTTACGAAAGCGCATGCCGACCATTTTCTTGCCCAAATGCGCCGCGACGGTTTCCGCCTGACCATAGCAAATCAAGGGGTTGCCTGTAATCTCCAGAACATAGCCCACACGCCCATAAAGGACCGTTTCCCCTTTTAATGTTTCGGTGCCACGCTTTACCTCATCTGAAGCCGTTACCCGGATTCCGGTAATCACAACATCGTCGGTGGCAACCTTCAGTCCCGACAACGCATAGATATGATGGCAGTTCGTCCAGGCGCTTTGATCAAATTCCCCACCATCAACCGCACTGCCGCTGGCATAATCTGCAAAGTTTCCGCCGTCTGCACAGTCACCGCTTTGATAGTCCGGGGCACCGTTATCAAAACAACCACCGTCCAAACCATTGCTTTCAAAAACTGTCTGGTCATACCACTTCAGTTCCAGTTGCCCATCCGTGTTACACCGGGCATAGCACCCCGCAATCTGCGCACAGTGGGATAAAATTTCCCGCCACGTTACCTGCTCGTTACTTTTAAAGGGGTTTTTCTGGATAACATAGGTGTCAAAATCAAAGGTATTGGTCCCAAGAATCACGCCACATTGGTTACAAGCGTGCCGCACAATCGACTGCATCGTTGCAGGAAAGGTCAGGCTCCCATCATAGTTACGGTCAAATTTCTCCATGTTATCAAGGGCTTCAATGGATAAAATACTGGCGCTGGCTTGCGGGTCGTCTGCGTTATAGACGCCCTTCTTAAGCCATTCCATTGTATTTCCAAGGGACTTTCCAACCCACACAGTAATCACAGCATCAGTAAAATCAACATTTGAAAAGGTATCCTTGATGTTGTTTAGGGATAGCGTTAACTTCCCGATGACCGCTGCACCAACATCAAAAGTGCTGGTACTGCTCGTGCCATCATCAATCTTGACACCTTCCTGAAAAATATCGGTTTGATCGACTTGAAGGGTTTCACCGTTTTTTAAAAGGATCGTCGCTTTGGCCACACAATGGCTGTTTTCAAGCAGCGCGTCTTTAAAGGCATTACTTGTATGAATCATCGCTTATCACCTCTCGATAATGTCAAACGCCACTTGTGTATAGCGTTTGTACTGGGTTGCCCAGTTGCGCATGGGTGCGGAGCGGTCGCCGGCGTAAAATTCCCGGCGTTCACGCTGGCCACTCAAAGCGTCCGGATAGGTCACATAAAAATATTCTGCGTTAAAAGCCTGGAGGATCGCTGCGGTTTCTTCGGGTGTTGGATTATTCCAGGCGAGTTTAATTTTTCTTTTTTGAGCGATCCGGTTTTTGTGCATGAGGGTATCCTCCGTGCGCCCGGCATCAGAACTTGAAACATCCTGTAATCCCCATTCAAAAACAGCGGGGTCCTTGACTGGGACCCCATTCACTTCAATCATTGCCATTGCCTTCCTCCTAAATCTTAACCGTAGCGGAATAACGACGGTCTGCTTTTTCTTCCCCGCGACGCACTGTTCGATAAAGCGTCTCTGTATCCGCGATAATCGTGAGTTCAATGACAGGCTGCAGGTCGTTTTGCCCACTTCCTGTAAAAAACATGGCAGCCTCAACCACTGCTTCCTTAACGCCTTCTTTGATCCCTTCGACGATCTGGCTGTTATTCGCAACCACATTTCGGTTCCCCATTCGTCCCACCAGCTCCGGACCATTTTCACGGGCAATAAACATTTCTCCCATACCTGGGAATCCGCCTTTGGCATACCATCCTACGTGAAAATCCGGAATCGGAATGGACAGGTTCCCGAGTTTTACGTCACGCCAGTTCCAGTCAATGCGTGGCGTTGGAATGTGGAATGAAGAGAATCCATCCGCAAAAGAGCGAATGGCGCTTCTGCCAATATCCCATAAATTACCAATACCACTGGTAATCAAATCCGATACGCCTGACACGGCCCACCGTATCTCATCTTTATGATTTTCATATCCGGTCTTTATGGCGGTGACAATGTCAATCCCTTTTTCCTGGCAGGTATTCACAATATCGCCAATCGCGTTAAAGACTTCATTTTTGGCGTTCCGTAAACCCGATAAAAAGCGGCTTTCTTTGACGCTCTCGTAGCCGTTTTTCAAACCTTCAACAACGTCTTTACCTTTTTCAAACACCCACTCTTTTGCGTTCCCCAACACCTCCCGAACTTTGTTCGGCAGGTCAGCAAACCATGCGAGCACGGAGCCAATGCTGTCGAGGATTCCCTGAAAAAAGCCGGCAATAAGATTCCCGCCGATTTCCATCATTACGGTGGAAGGGCTGTGAATGCCAAAGGCGCTCATAATACCTGAAAGAAAAGGCCACGCTATATTGTCCCATATCCAAATAAGGATATTGCCAATTGCGTCCGTAATGCCTCTTAAAAAACCTAATCCGACACTACCACCGCATTCTGCAATTTTTTCTTCAAAGTAAGGACCAATCCCAGAAAAAGCATCACCGATCAGTCCGAATAGAAAGGCTGCTAATCCGCCTAATAATGAGCCTAACAACTCAAACAGTCCTCTCACAATTCCAGCCCAGTCAATGTTCATCAGAAAAGTTCGTACCGATTCACCAAGCTGCCACCAGTCAATCCGCTGGACAGCTGTAATTAACATCTCCAAAAGCCCTTTTGCGCCATTGGAAAGTGTTTGCCCAACATAAGCCCAGTCGACGGTTGATGCGATGCCGTTGATTCCGTCGGCGATCGCTTGTCCCAATGAAGCCCAATGAAAATTCTCGACAAACGTCCCCAAAAACATAAAGGCCGTGTTAAAGCCTTCTGCCAGGGTTGCCCCAACTAAACGCCAGTCGGTCGCTTCGATAAAGCCGTTCAAGAAGGTGGCGATGCTTTTGGCAATGCGCGCGGTCGTCTCTTTGATCTGGTTCCATGGAATGCTGGCGAGCGCTGCATTCAGCTTATTGCCAACAATGGCGCCGATTTCGGTAAAGTCCGCGGCGGCCCAGGCATCTTTAATCTTTTGCGCAAAATCCTGAATTTGCTGCGGGATTGAAACTTCTTCAAACATATCGCCTGGCGAAATCCCGCCGATGTCACTGGAACCCGGGGTGTCCGCGCTGCTGGCAGCGTCGCTGTGGTCATCCAGCTTATTAATCTCATCAAAACCTAAAAGGGTCCGTTGCAGCTTCCGATTTGCCGCATCGGCTTTATCGGCACTGCTGGTCTGTTTATCTAAACTCGCAGCGTAATCCTGTTGGACTTTTTTCGCCCGGATGAACGTGCTTTGACCCGTTAAGCGTGCAATCAGCATCCCGGCAGCCGTGACCGCCTGGGAAATTTTCTGAATCAGGACATTTAAGATGGGGGCTACCACATTTAAGATCGGTGCAAAGGCTGTTGCCAGACTGTTTTTGAGCTGCGTCAGGCTGGACATCAGCATAGAGAGGCTGGCGTTCGTCGCGCTGCTGTACTGTGCCAGGTTCTGCATCCCCTGTTTGGCCCCCTCAAGGGCACCGCGGATCAGGAAGCTGGCAAGCATAAACTTTGCGGTCATGCCGAGTGTTCCGAGGATGCCGCCTAAACGATGGCCGCTACTCCCCATCCCGTTCATGGCACTTGTCAGGCGCCGGACGCCTGGAATGCCTGTGATAAACCGCTGAATGAGCGCGGCAAAGGCTCCGCCAGCCCGCTTAATTGATGGCGTCACCCGGTCAAAAGCGGCTTTCATGCCGCCTATTTTTGCAACAATATTGGAAGCTGCGTTGCGAAGTCCGGCAAACTGGAGGCCCTCGCCACTCGCTTTCAAGCGCTGCATAGACCGTGTTGCGCTGTTGATCCGCTGCTCGGTCCGGCTGATCTCAGATTGAAGGTTATTCCAGGCATTACTGCCAACGTCCTTCCCAGAAGCCTGCATCCGCTTCATTTCTGTATTATACTGGCTTAGCTTTTCTCTGGCCTCCTGAATCCGGCTGCTGAGGTTCTGCATCTCCTTAGTCGTGTTAAACGCGCCACCCTCCTTTTGAAGGGCTTCCATCCGCGCCTGAAGGTGCCGGATCGCCTGCTCGGCTTCCCTTACTTCTTCCTGAAAGCTTTTCGGCACTGCACTGTCGGGCAATCCCATGGATTTCCAGTTGCTCTGGGTATCCTCCAGGCCACTCAGACGGCTTTTAGCGGCTTCCATCTGCTTCGCAAGGCTTGCGTATCCTTCTGTTGGCTTAGCGCCTTTCCCTGAGGCTTCCAGGACCTTTTGACGGGCCTGAAGCGCAGCCAGTGTCTTCTCCGCTTTTTCGGCCGCAGCGCTCAGCTTCTGATATTTCTCAGACAGCTGTCGGTCTGCGCCTTCTGCCTTTAAATCACGCTGCTTCTGGTTCAGGCGTTCCAGCGCCTTTTCTGCCCGGTCGACGTCGGCCTGAAGGGCCTTGTATTCATCGGTGTAGGTTTTGATACCTGAGTCTACTTGAAAGTCCTTGATTTTATCGCCGATGCTGGCTTTAATCTGCTTCAGCACGTTTTGTACCTGCTTCAGCTTACCAAGAGACGGATCGCTTGTGATGCCCTTTAACGGGCTCTTGACCGCTTCTGTCGCCTGATTGATGGCTTTCGTGGTCTTCTCTGTTTCAGAGAGCGCCTCTTTAAGCGCTTTTTTATACTGGGCTGTGCTGCCCTCAATGACCACCTGCAGCTTTTCAAGCACTTCACTCATTCGGGTTCACCTCCTTTCTGCTTTTTTCTTCGACGGTTAAATTCCCGGACATAGTCCAGGCGCCGCGCTTTGTAATCTTCCATCGCATCTGCGGCCATTCGGGTCTCATACTGCGTTTTTTCGTCGGCGTACAGCTCAGGGTAATACTCCCATACTTTCGGAATCTCACCCTTTCCGTCCATGGCCATGGCCAGATAGCGGGCGTTGACCTCTGCCATAATGAAATCCTGGTTGATCCGCTGTTTGGCCTGCTGCCGTTCAATACGGCGATGGCTTTCCATCAAATCACAGATTTCCATGGGCGAGGCGTTCCAGAAATCAGCCGGTGAAATCCCGCAGTCCAGGGCCAGTGTGTACAATTTTGACAGCTGGTCAGACAGGGTCCTTACAGCAGCTCGTCCACATCTTTCAGGTTTTCCATCATGGACGCTGCCTGTTTTTCGGTAAAAAAACCGGAAACCGCCAGAGTCGGCATGAGTACCTCGGTAAAGAGTTCCATCTGATTGCCGCCCTCCTCCAGCCATCGATCATACAGCTTTTGGACATCCTGATAAGCAATCCCGTGTTCCCAGGGCGCAATGGCTGCCTGGATAATGGTCAACATGATGGAAAGTGGCGGGATACCGCCATCTGAAACCAGGGTCAGCATGTTGGTGCGGTATTTGCTTTCCAGCCTCCCGATCATGGCCGTGGTCAGCTTCAGCTTGTAGTCTTTGCCGCTTACCCGCCAATAATGAAAGGGCTTCCGCTTTGGCTTTTCCGGTTCCTGTTTAACTTCCTCAAAACCAGTATTTGATGCTTCAATGTTCATTTCGTTATCTAATCCGTATAAATCACTCATTGCTTACTCCTTTATTAACTTCCTGCCCCGCTTGTGGGGTCGGTAAATTTCAAATCGCTCTGCACCATCATGGTTAACTCAAATTCGATGACGCCGTTCACGCCGCCGCCTGTGCGTTTCACCGACACCTGGGCATCGTAGGCAGTGGCCGTGCCATCTTTCAGGGTTTCCTGAAAGCTCAGCACCTCCCCAGCGGCCTGCGCCTCACGCATGACTCGGTAAGGCGAATCGGCTTTTGTGTTATCATATTTGAATTTATAGGTCATTTCCGGAAGGTCGCCAATGCCCTGTTCATACATCTTATTGGCGTCTGTCAGACAGGTATTTTCGACCTTTTCGGGTTCAACGCCCATTTCCGGGATTTCTTTCAAGCCGGGCAGGTCGGTATAGGTAGCGCCGCCCTTTTTCTTGAAGCCTAGTTTTGCTCCGTTTGCTAACATGTTTTCACACTCCTTTTCATTTAATTCGGCCAGTAAACATCGTCACTCTCCATGTCGATGATGGCCTCATAGCGCATGACTTTATGCTTTAGCCCCGATGGGTCCGGGGTATCCTGGCACAAGGTCCGAACCAGTCCGAGGGCCGCCAGCGCCTTATCCACTTTGATGGCCTCCGGAGAGGTGGACCGGTTGTGCCAGATATCGACTTTATAGCGCACATACGCCTTATCTTCTTTGTCGGTTTTTTCATAAACCTTGTTGTCTTCCTCAATGTACTGGATCACTGGGAAGGCCGCCCAGTCCTTTGGGTACTGATCGGACACATTGTCAAAAGCGGCATCCAGGGCCGCATAAACCTGATCTTTTACATTTTTCATAACTGCTCCTTTGCAGATCGCGCGATGATCTTCAAAATGGCGTCTTCATTGTTCTTCAGCGCCGGGTACATAAAAGGCTGGGCCGCCTGGCCGTAGCACTTATAAAAGCGCCCGTTTTCCGTGTCGATATGGAAAAAGTGATAACGCTCAGCAACATCCCGCCCGATCTGGCTTTCGTGAATCCACCAGCCGGTTTGACTGTAGGACACCGCGACATCCGGGGAGATGCCGTCATGATCGGCCTGGCCTTTGGGGCCGGTGCCAAACTCGACATAGGGCGCATACCGTTTGTTGGTGTAGCAGGTTCCCCGAATCAAGTCCTCCCGTTTTTCCACTTCTGTGAAGATGCTTTCACGCAGTTCGCCGTCGTACACCGGGCAATTGGCCTTTGCGTCCTCCTGGACAAAGGAAATCCCTTTTTCAATGCCTTGCCGCAGCTCCATTTCAGACAGTGCCCTCAGCTTCTTTTCAAGCTCTAATGCGCCCAGAATCATATCTTTTCCGCCTCCAACCACAAAATTTTGTAGGGCTTCGCGGCGATAATTTTGTAATCTGGCGGGCGGTCTGGGCCAACATACAGGCAAAGGCCGTCCCCTTCCACAATATCCGGTCCGTCCTCAAAAACATAGTGCACCACATCTTTTGAATCCGTCGTGATGGTATAAGGGCCTTCAAGCCGCAGGTTTCGGATATTCGACAGACGCTCACCGTACAGCTCTGCCTGCAGCTTGCCGCCGCCCGGCCAGAGCTCCGCCTTAAAAGAAGTCGCATCACCATAATCGGTGTAGGTGTTGCCCTCGCTATCCTTTTGCAGGCTTTTACTCCGATGACTGTACGCTTTCAGACGGCTGCGTTTTATTCTCATAGGTTCTCCCTCCTACACGAACCAGGCGGTAACGATTTAACACATCGTAAATGTGTTTTGGCGCGCCATCAAAGTTATAACTTTCCCCGCCTTCACTTCTACTATTTTCACCCTCTGTACCTATGCGGTTAAGAGCAATCACTGCTAAATCCCGCACCGGTTTCTCAAGGGGCGGAATAAGCTTGGTTCGGTTGGTATATCCGAGCACAAAGCTTTCCGCATCCTCCAGTAAAAAAGAGAGTAACGCGGCGTCACTCTCCCCAGTCAGCAGTTTAATCTTTTCAGCCTCTGTCACTTAAACCACGTCCTTCAAAACCGCCAGAAGCTCCTCTTTTGTAAGACTAGAGTAACCTTCAATTTCTTTTTCTTTGGCAATGGCTTTTAATTCCGCCACTGTTTTTGTGTTGATGTCTGCGGCCGCCTGAACGATCTCTGCGGCATCCCCGCCAATCGGCCGGAATCCCAAGGCTTTCAGTTTTTCAATCTGGGCTTCTGTAACGGCGACACGCTCAACGTTCTTTCGAATCAGTCTCATGGTTTATCCCTCCATCAGGCTGACGGCTTGGCGTCTTTAATGCTCAGGTAGATGGAGTCCAGCTTATTATCCAGTACCCAGATATCGTGAAAACGGCGGTAATCCATCTGCCAGGCGTTGAGCCTCTGGTTAATGGTTGGGTCGAAGATGCGCATGATATCCTGTTTGGTGATGGCGATCGGAGTCGCTGTTGGCAGGACCACAAAGTTCAGATCCAGCGCTTTCGTTCCTTTCGCGTAGCCGCCCGCTTCCTGTCCGGAGGTGGTGCCGTCATTGATGCTGATTGCAGAGTACATCCGGTTGGCTGGCGTCGCGATAATCGGTACGCCGTCAATGGAGGGCACCTGGGTATTAATACCGCCCTTGGAAAAGGTGACGGCCATAATCTTTCCGGCCAGCTCAATCTCCAGTTCCAGGATGAAACCCGGTGTCGCATGAATCACCAACGGGCCATTATAACCGGCTTCACGGACGGCTTTAATGCCCTCTTTTACCTTTCTCAGTGCGGAGGTGTTCGCTGCGCCGGGAGTGTAGCCATAGTCAATCATCCCTGCTTTGTTGGCGGTAATGGTTTCAGATGCGATTTTGGAAATACGGTAGGCGTCAATTTCCGGAACCACGTGCATTCGCTGAAACTCACCCATAACAGATGCTGCCGTGGTGACAAAATTGTTTTCGTTGATATCCATGGGGTCCAGTTGGAACTTGCGGCCGCGATCCTGGGTCATGGTCCTGGTTTCGTAGGTGAGGGTTACCCCGCCCTGCACATAACCGTTATCCCGGTCATAGTCCCCCATGCCCTGTACAGACATTTTTGGAATCTTGACTTCTGCGCCCCCATTGTAAATCACCTGGCCGGCGTTGGCGTCCATCCAGCCGGTCACGGCGTCCTGAATGGCGACTTTATCCAGTGTGTTCTGAAATAGTGTCGCGGTTGCTAATGTGTTAATTGCCATAATTTATACTTCCTTTCAATTTATATTTATACTTTTCCCATCATCAGGTTTTCGACCTGTTTTGCAAGGTCGGTGTCGTCCCGTGACGGGGCTTTCTTTGGTGGTTTGTCGCCCTTAAGCCGTTCTTCCACAGAAGCCTCAACGGCTTCCTTAAAAGCTTTTTCAACAGCTTCAATGGACTGTTTGCAGGCATCGGCGTTTGAATAGTTAAGCACCTCTGCCAGACTGGCCGGCAGCTTTTTCTCAGCCAGGGTGTTCTTTGCCTCTGCTGCCAGCTCGCGTTTTGTGATCGCGGCTTCTCGGTCAGCCATTTCTTTTTCTTTTTTCTGCTGCAGGTACTGCGCCTTTTCCTTTTCAGTCATTTTTGCCAGTTTCTCGGCCTCGGTGGCCTTTTCATCAAAGAGCACCTCTAACTTAGAACGCTGCGTCTCCAGGGCTTTCTGCACCCTTCGGTCAAACTCAGCTTGATAATCCTTATTGCTCAAAATTTCCTCAAAGGTTTTTGGCGGCTTTTCCTGCGGTTTGTCTTCGGGAGCGCTTTCTGCGCCCGCTGCATTATCTATCCCTTCGCCTGCTCCGTCCCCTCCATTGTCGGCGGCGTCCTCAGCGAAAAGCTGCAGATTCATGGGAATCAGTTCATCGTTTGGGTATTTCATTCGGGTTCCTTTCTGCCCCGGCTCGTTCAAAGCCCAAGCCGTTGCACTTAAATTTCATAGTTTACCCTCGTTTCGGAGCATGAAAAAAGGCGCATTACCCTGCGCCTTATGGGAGATATCGGATCACCTCCTACTTCCCTCTGCCTTTTTTGCCGCCTTTACCGCATTTTAACAGCATGTCCCTCACCTGCCTTTCCTGATTTTGGGTATAAAAAAACCACTGAAGTTTATTCAGCGGTTATAGTCCTTTTTATCACATTCCTATTACTTCAAAATCTTGCCAGATATCTTTCAGGGATTTCCCATTGACGGTATGATGTTCGATCATATCCTGCGCGTTCTGATAGTAAATACCATCGCCATCCGGACAGATCGCGATGAAAGGGGTGCCATTGGTGGAAATATTGTATCGGGTGCCATAAAGATAAAACTCAATATCAAGGCCGGTATCAATTGCCCATTTCAATTCCTGAAGACTTTCAAGCCTTGCAAAATCTTTTCCATCAATCATTGTTATTCCCTCCTCTCAAAATATCCTTATTGGCAATTCTGTCGCCAAGCTTTAAGGAAACGTCATGCGCATCGCTTCGTTTGATACTTCCATCCTCAAATTCCTGCCACCCATGTTTGTGGGGCACAACGGGATGCCGTTTAGCATTTCCGTGATCCGAAACGTCAATATCAAGCCTTGGCTTTCCAGTCCGGCCATAATACCGTCTCTGTACAAGCTGGCCGTCTTTATATTTATCATAAACGCTGTTCGGCGGCCCATTGAAAGGCGCTGCCCTTTCAGAACCAAAAGCATGATTTTTCAGCGCTTTACGCTGCCAATTAACATCTCGGTATGCCTCTTTAAGTTCTGTCCAGCGTTCACTATTATTATACTTCATTTCCTGGAATTTATCCAGGTTTTCAGGCACTTCGTCTGCAAGGACCTTTCGGTATTTTTTGTGCTGTGAACGGTCAGCTGAACGATTTTTTAGTTTCTTTTCTTCCCGTTCAACCGCTGGCTTACCCCTCACGTATTTGTCGTACCATTGTTCATAGTTCATGGAGCGTGTCACCTTGATGCGTTTGCCCGTGGCAGGGTCGATGGCGGAGCGCTGCATTTTGGCGATCAAAGATTCTTCCACCACTGAAATGGTTGTTGACCGGCACCAGGGGTGCATTGGCGGGCAGTTCACGCCAGCTTTGCGGTCCTTTACCAGAAACAGTTTACCGTCCAGACCTCGGCATATTTCAGAGGTGCGCAGGTCGAGGGTTGCCAGGTACTGGTATTTCTCGACGCCGCATTCCTCGTAGGCTTTAAAATTCAATTCCGTAGCCAGATAGTTGCTCTCGGTTCGGACGAGGCGTCTTGCTTTGCTGGCTCCTTTACCGAACTTGTTTTGTATGATCTCGGCCACTTCCCGGTTCGTGCGGCCAGTGACCAGGTTGATGAGCAGCTCCTGCTTCAGTTCCTGTGCTAACAGCCGGGTATTCTTCCAGATGCGTTCAGAATAGTTTTTTCCAGACCATTTTCGGTTGATGGCCACCTCAATCTGTTTGGCTGAAATGTAGGAAAACCCAAAGGCCGCCTCTGCCTGCTGCTGGAGATCAAAGATGCCCCGGTAGTAGGCTTCATTGCCAAGGTCCACATAATGGCTGCGGTTTTTCTGTTTTTCCTGATCGTATACCTCGGTCATGATCTGGTCAATCTGGTTTTGCAGCTGCTTCAAGCGTTCAAGGCGGGCCTGATAGGCTGGTGCTTCCAGCTTTGCAAGCAGTTCTTTCCGATGATCCTCGCCATTTCTGAGCTTTTGAAGCAGTTCATCCAGAGATGCCTTATCCTGCAGCTGATTAATCAGGCGGTAAGCTTCTGCTTCAGTCAGACGGTGCTTTGTCTGATATTTATCGAAAATTGCGTCTGCCTGATGGCTGATGTATCCAGAAGCCTTTTGGTACAGCTTCGCGATCTGATCGGCGGCGTCCTCAGCC
Organism: Eubacterium sp. AM05-23; assembly: GCF_003477535.1. NCBI lineage: Bacteria > Bacillati > Bacillota > Clostridia > Eubacteriales > Eubacteriaceae > Eubacterium > Eubacterium sp. AM05-23. Next base: position 49,418 of record NZ_QUDF01000007.1, on the reverse strand, counting down.
TTTTCCATGTAATGGTACATGTTCTGAACTTGCCGCTGCTCCCAATAGGAAAGCCTATGCTTCGTCATCTTCCTCGTCCTCTACTTCAGGCCGTGTGTTCGATTCATTACCGAAGATTTCCTTTTGCTTTTGGAGGTTCTCTTTTTCTTCCTGCTGTACAGCTTTAAGCTCTTCATCGGGATCATCGACAAAGGGCACCTGGGACAGCAGCGTCTTTTTACTGACCTTCCCCCAGAGGTTCGCCACGTATTGGCTGATCTCCAGTAAATTTTTAGGCATCGCCCGTGTGAAAACCGGCGAAACACCTGAAACATCGATTGAAACGGCTTTTTTACCGAGGAAGTTCGCAAAAATACGAAGCCGTTTCCGGAGGCCTTTTTTGTAGTATCGGGTCTTGATCTTGGTGATGTTCTCCATGCCCAGTAACTTGAACTCCATGGCCACACCAGAAACGTTGCCGCCGAACGCCTCATCGGTCAGACACGGGATATGGCTGAATTTGTGGATATCCTGCTCAATGGCTTTTTTCAGGATTTCAACGCCGGCCTCGTCAAAGGTGCGGGTGAGATATTCGGCTTTTGCATCGGCGGGCAATTCAAGCAGCTTTTCCTGATTCAGCCGCTTTCTGGCTGCCTCGTTTCCCTTTCCATCACCCTCTTTTTCGTCATCCTCATCTGAAAGCAGGGCGCCGTAAAGAGCAAGGATTGCGTCAATAAACTGTTCCTTGTCGGTGATACGGTCGCTCATGAGCGCGTTGTAGGCATCGATCAAGGGGATTTGCAGCTCATAGTCTCCAATGCCCAGCTTATTATTGCGGTATTCGATGATGGGGACTGCGTCCATAAAATGGGGATTTGCGTCTTCTGTCAACGCCTGTGGGCCCTCAATGTCCTGAATATCCATAACATATTTAAAATTTCGGGTCACAACAGTCGCCACGTATACGGTGTTGGTTTTGTCGGTAGAATCGACTTTTGCATAATAATAAACAGCAAAGAGCTCATTCTGCTCAATGCTGTCATCGTAAACCATGAAAGTATTTTTAGGACTGAGGTTTTTGATCTGAAGCTCTGTCTCGCCTTCTTTGGCATAGATGTATTCATAGGCCCGGCCATAGATGGACAGGTCCAGGCCATTGTCCCCGTCGGCTTCATCCGATCCTGCGCTTTCCAGTGCTTCTGTCAGCTTCGTGATGTCCGCCTCGGCTTTATAGGAGACCGGATTGCCAATAAAGTAGGCGCTGGCCGTGTCTGCAATATCTTTGGCATGATTGCATACCAGTTTATTCTCGCGGTCAATATCGTTCAGTATCTGATGCCTGCCCTCATAGTAGTTCTTCAGCTTCTGCAGGCGCTCAATGCCGGATCGGTGTTTGAGGATCAGATGCCGGATGGCCTGCTTATCAATGTTTTGTTCGTCAAATTTTTCTGCGGGCATGGTAAAGTCCTGCATAATATCACTTCCTTAACGCAGCCCGGCGCGGGCTTTATTTTTTATCTTCGCTTTTCTTCTGGTCATGGAATCTTCCATCCCATACCGCACAGCGTCAATGGTATGGTTGTTCTTGTCTGGGTAGCTGCCCTTGAAATTTCCGTCTTTATCCTGCTCCAGCTCATAGCTGGTAAACTCCCGGGCAGCATTGGGGCAGCGTTTTGGATCAATGATGATTTCTTCCAGTTCATCGGACAGGAACTCCATCCCATAATCTACAGACCCCGGGCCTTTCTTCGCGCCAATGACACGAAGCCCCAGTTCATTGAGGGCTGCAATGGCGCGTGGCTCTTCTGAATCGGCTGTTATGTAATGATTGAGTGGGTTTAGCTTGCGGATCTCCCGGGCGGCTTTGGTATTCCCCAGTTTTACGGCGTAGATTTCACCAAATAAAAAAAGACGTTTTCGCGTCTTGTTGTAGTGCATTTTGATATAGGCGAGTGGGTCTGCGCCATAGCCAAAGTCCAGACCGTTTTTGATCCGGTCAAAACGGGACAGCTCTTCATCGGTAATGGCTCGAACGGTGACATTCTCAAAGACGGCTCCGCCGGTGCCGGTGGCTACGCCTAAATATTCGTGTTCATAGGCTTTTGGCTTTGTGTCCCGCAGATGCTCGGCCTCGATGAAAAATTGTTCACCAAGCCAATCCCTCGGGACGGTTCGGTAATCGGTATGGCTCACAATGGTGTCGGGCCGCTCCAGAAGGACGTCCTGATTCACCCAGCTATTGATGCTTTTGGGCGGGTTCCAGGAATAAAAGACATAGTAGTCGGTACCGCCGCGCATCAGGGACTGGAGGATGGTTCTTTCTTCCTCTGGTCCGTCAAACTCGGAGCGTTCTTCAAACCAGATGTATTTAAAATAGCCGTTTTTGATCTTTACGGATTTAATCTTTTGAGGATCATCGGCGCCACGAAAAATGATCTTATTCCCAAACGGGAGATAGGATAGCCCCAGCGGCGAGAACCGGACTTTCCATTTGTCGGAAACACCCAGCACCTCAATGGCCCAGCGCAGCTGCTCGAAGACGGACTCTTCCAGAAAGCGGCCAACTTTCCGCATCGCAATGGCGTTCGCCTCCGGGTCCTGCATCATTCCCAAAATGATCTCCAGGCTGATGAACGATGACTTTGTTGATCCGCGGCCCCCGGCCAGTTTGTAATGTGTGTGCTTGTGCTCTAAAATATCCCAGTGCAGACCGTGAAAAGAGGGCGCGATCAGGGATGTCAGTTTAACCGGTGTCTGGTTTTGGGATGTCATTGACAATCACCACACCTCCAATGTCGCCGCCGTGCTCGACCTTAGCGGTCTCAGCCTTATATTTGTCGATCCGCGCCTGCTGCTCAGGGTTAAAACTTGTATATCGGTCCGTCAGCCATTTGAGTGCCTGCATCCGGTCGGCCAGTTTCACAGATACGCCGGTTTTTCCTTCCTTGACCTCGGTGATCAGCGTGCCGTCTACCTGTCCGGAATCTTTTAAAACAACGCCGCCGGGTCCAAAGCTCGCATAATCTGTCATGTCGGAAAAGGCGATGTCCATGTACTTTTGAAACAAATCGTCCTCGGACAATAACTCCCGGTTCAGGCGGTTCTGCTTAAGGCGTTCTATTTCTGCCTTAATTTCAGGTTTTTTCAGGTTCTCAAAGCCAATGGAGTAGGCTGTTTCTGTGCTATACCCGGCTTTTATGGCTGCTTTCGTTGCGTTGAAGCACCGAATATAACACAAGCAAAACAGGCGCTGTTTATCGGTGAGACCATTATTGCCCATGACCTGATCAACTTCTTCAGTGATAATCTTCTGGTCTTTCCTTTTGGTTGCAACTTTTTTGGTCGCAGGGTTGCAACTTTCTTTTTTCCAGTATCGTGCTGCCCAGGACTTTACAGCGGACAGGCTGACACCATATTTTTTCGCGATATCTTTGTATTTCATGCCATCGAGATAATCCTGATAAGCTAAATCTCTTGTGTCCGGCAACCACCTCACCTCTCTTTTTTACGTACGAAAAAAGACCACAGCTCCTGCCGTGGCCTCTTGATTACACTCTTGTTAACGCCATTATACCACATATCGGATGTTTTTTATCCCTCACTTTGTATCATAAAATGTATCATGATTTGTATCATTTTCAGCTTGTGAGTAAATACGCCGCACATGGCTGTAACTATAATCCAGATACTCTGCCGCCTCTTTCTGCGTCATGCCATATACATTCACTAGAAACAATACTTTCTCTGCTAAGCTTTCAAAACGGTCAACACAGTCTTTAAGCTCTTGTCTCAGGGCATCCATCCTGTCTGTAACACGCTGATATTCCTCAAAAATATCAATCGCCGCCCGACGATGGTTCCCATGGATACTATCTGCGTCAACATAACTTGTCTCTGACTTCACCCTCTCTGGGCCTTGATATTTCAAAATGTCCAGGCGGACTTTGTTCAGCCGTTCCAATTCTGCTTTAATCTCGGTTGGATTCATAGGCTAATCTTTCACCACCTGCCCATAATACAGAACTTCAAGCCCATTTGCCTTCGCGGCCTGCAACTCCATTTTACAGCCTTCTGACTGTTTCCAGTCGCCGCACATGATGATGGCATCACAGGCCGCCAGAAGCAGCACGCACCGTTTCATGGCTTCATATCCCGGCATGCACTCTGGGATCACGGTCAAGGGCCGGATCAGCTTGATCTTATTCTTCCATGGTCGGCTCCGGTACGAAACGCCTTCTTGGGCGCCCAAGATGTCATCTGCACACTCCTGCTCATGGTTCTTGTTTTCTGCCATCATCCCCACACTCGTGCACGGATGGGACAAGTAGTATATTTTTGTTGGATCGAGTTTAATCATAATAGCACCTCCATTTTCATCTGCTTCATTTCTGGTTCAAAATTCATCCAAAGGATTTCTGTCCGGGTACCACCGCGCTCAATTTGGCTTTTGATACTACGCTTTTCCCAGCCTTTTAAATAATCATTGTAAAGGGCATTGTCATATCCAGAAAGGATAATTTTGCCGCGATAATTTATGATGGTGTTCAAAAGGACTTCATGATCCGCGTCATCCATTTCATGGTAATATTGGTCTCCGTTTAGGGTTCGGGTAGCTTTCATGTATGGCGGATCCAGATAGGTTAACACCTCCGGTCCGTTAAAACTCTCTATTAAATCAATCGCAGGTCGGTTTTCAATTTGAGCATCTTTTAAACGCTGTGCCACCTGTATGATGGTTTCCGGCAGCTTACTCCAAAGCTTCGCGTTATCCGGCCCGCCATTTTTTGTTTTGCTGGTAGTATGACGAAAACTTCGGCTACACCTTCTGGCTCCAAATGTCATATAGCAGCCAACTGCCGTCCTTCTTGCACGTTCTACCGGATCATCGGCAACCACTTGACTCTCCTTTAACTCCTGCCTTGCCCACGGTGTAAGATTGATCGCCCTGGCCAGTTCCTCTGGATGCTCTCTGCAAACACTAAAAAAGTTCACGATTTCGCCGTCCATATCATTAATCGTCTCAATCCGCGCGGGTTCTTTGTTAAAAAACACCGCGCCACTGCCGAAATATGGCTCCAGGTAGCTCTCGTGGGGTGGCATGTGGCTAATAATCCAGCTGGACAGATTCCACTTAGCACCGGGATATTTAAGGACCGGTCTCATACAACCTTACCCCCATACACATGATTAATCCGCGTCCTCAGATTCTTCACCGCCACATCCCAGTTCCCCTTTTCTGTGGGCACAATGGCGTCAAAGGACCGGCGTTTTTCTCCCTTTGGCTGCACGTGCACCCGGAGCGCCTCCATTAGGGCCATTTTCATGGGCTCGATCAGAATCATGGTTCGATCGCTTTCCAGCGCATGCTTGATCAGATCGGCGTATTTTTGCTGGTTTTCAGTCATTTTGTTTCTCCTCCCATGCTTTGTAAAGCTCAAACCAGAAGGCTGCCGGCATGGTGATCTTCCAGTCCTCTCGGTTTTTCCGGTGGGCCACAATGGGGATCAAGTCACCGGCATCCCGGATGGCCTGCTGCAGGGCCTTTTCAATGTTCAGGGACTCCACACGCTTGACTTCCACGTGAATGCCGGGCAGGCCCACGACGTCCTCGCCTTCGATGCCGCTGTACTGCTGCCCACGCCGGCTGTCTGTGTAGCCCTGCTTCTGGCAGAGCTTCGCAAACTCCAGCTCGCCGCGCTTCCCCTTATTCCTTGAGTTGATGGTCATGGTCTTTTCCCTTCTGCCGGTTTTCCGGCGGTTTTTTATCTTTTAGTTTCCTGCGCTCTTCGCGCTCAATATTTTCAATCGCCTGTCCGGCGGTTGGGTTGATATACCCTTCCGTGTAGCGATGCTCGTTATAAATAGTCTTGCTCATGCGCTTCACCTTTCTAAAGTTTCCTTTTTTCAGTCAAAACTTCTTTGTCAGTGGACAGGGGAGGAAGGAGTAGGGCGGGCCGTGCTTAAGCCCGCCTTACTTCCCCCGCTGACCTGTTGGGACAGGGACACTGTATATATATGTAATATATATAGTTTGTCTGTCCCTGGGACAAAGAGGGATTTTTACCGACTTTGTCCCTATCCGGGAAATTATCGGTGTTTTCTCGACTTTGTCCCGATTTTCGGACAATTGTCCTTTCGTGTTTGTCCAAAGGACAGGGACGGACAAATTTCCGGTTTGTCCCTGCCTATTTCCTTCCGACTTCGCTGTTGTCAATCCAAAATCCACCGTGCTCCTGCACCCGCCTGCGTGTTGTTTTTTCACTCACCCCGAGAAATTCAGACAAAGACTGGATGGTAATCCGGCCTTCGATGCTGCAGGCTTCAAAGGCAATTTCAAGCTCCTGGCGCTTTTCTTCCTTCCGCTCTTCCGGGGTCTTTTTCTTTGAAAAATTCTTTTTCCAGGGCGGAGCGTCCCCTTCGGGATCAATGTCTTTCAGGGCGCCGGTCGGGTCGATCTGGTGCACCGGGTAGTCAAACCAGAGGTTCACAGGCTGGAATTTCGGGAACTCCCGGAGGGTGCCGTCAATCCGCCAGGCGGTCAGCTGGTCAACGCTCTGCTCAGCTGCGTCAATGACCTTTTGAAGGTCTTTGTACTGTGCCCGGCTCAGATGGATCTCGGCCAGCTCCTGCATGGCCCGTTTGCTTAGCAGATCGTCCTGTGAGGCGTCCTTTTCCCAGTTAACGGCATTGCTGTTCAGATAGCGTTCAATGGCCTTACAGGCGGCTTTATTGCGTTCCTGGGTGAGGATGTTGTCGTTCAGTTCCAGTTCGATCAGATCCAGAAGGGCATCGGGGTCTCTGGCGAAAACGCCGGACCCGCTGGCACGGTCCATGGCACGCTTGCCGCCCTGGCTGCCTTTTGAATGATGGTGGCAGTAGATGACGGCTGTGCCCAGCTCGGTACAGATTTTGTCAAACTGGTTGCAGAAGGTGGCCATCTGGTCTGCGCTGTTCTCGTCTCCAGTGATAACTTTGTAGATGGGGTCAATGACCACGGCGATGTAGTCCTTTTTGGCGGCTCTCCGGATGAGTTTCGGGGCCAGCTTGTCCATGGGCACGGACTTTCCTCTCAGGTTCCAGATGTCAATGTTTGCCAGGTTTTCGGGTTTTAAATTTAAGGCCTGGTACACGTCCTTGAACCGGTGCAGGCAGCTGGCCCGGTCCAGCTCCAGGTTGACGTAGAGCACTTTGCCTTTTTTACAGGGCCACTCTAACCACTTCCGCCCCTCGGCAATGGCAATGCACAGCTCAATCAGGGCAAAGGACTTCCCGGCTTTTGAGGGACCGGCCAGCAGCAGTTTATGCCCCATGCGCAAGACGTTTTGAATTAAAGGGGGCGAGAGTTCTGGGAGGTGATCCCAGACTGAGGCCATGCTCTCGGGCTCGGGAAGGTCGTCGTTGACACCCTCGATCCATTCCTGCCATTCGGCCCAGGATTCTTTCCCGATATTAGTATCAATCAGGAATTGTTTGTGCTGCCCCCGCATGATGCCGGGCATTCTTGAAAGTCTTGAGGGGTTCCGGTTCTGGCTGTCGATTTTCAGGCCGTTCTTTTTACAGACGTCATACAGGTAATCCACGCGTTTGCGGTACTCACTGTAATCTCCGGCGTCGATTCTTACAATGGCGTGGACGCTTTTGCCGCCGCTGTAGACCAGGCAGGCCACGGGCAGCTCCAGCTCGCGAATGATGGCGTTCTGGGCGCCGATGTCCATGTTGTCGGATTCCACCAGGGCATAGCGGAAATCGGTCACATTTTCGTTTTTAATGCCGTTTCCATCCAGAGGGTTAAACCGTATCCAGGCCCCCACCTCGGGCTTGTAATCCCCCAGCACGGCGCCGATATCCCCTTTACACTTCTGGAGCTGCTCAATGAGTTCTCCGGCGGTCCGGTCCCAGCAGCCCTTTGAGGGCAGGTACTTGCCATCTTTCTCCCAGCTCTCGGTCACATAGCCCACGTTTTCGGTGGACTCAAAGAGGGTGCTCAGGTAACGCACCAGTTCTGCGACCGGGTTCCATTCCTGGGGTTCGGTGATCTCCTGGGATTCCATCCAGTTTTTATCCACAATGACCAGTTCGTCATCGCTGATCTCATCGTCCCAGTCCAGCTCATGGCCGGAGACGGCCGGGGACCAGCCGTGCTCTCTGGCCAGCTGCACGATGGTGCCCCCGGTGACCGGGGTTCCGGTGCCCTTGAAGCTGTGCCACTTCTTTTCACACTCCCCGGCGTGGTACCTTGCGCGGTCACGCTGGCTCCAGTCTTCCCAGTCGGAGACGCTGCAGCCCTCTTCCTTGAGCGCCATGCCGACGTTTACCCAGTCCTGGTAATCCAGCATCGCGGGGTCAATGTATTCTAATAATTCGGGTAAACGCTGTTTTTCCATACTTTATACTCCTTTATAGGTGGCCGGATCGATCTCCGGCGGAATGCGCCAGCCGTTGGCGGCAATCCGGTCAATGAGGTGTCTGGCGGTGTCAAAATTCCAGGCGCCGACGTGGTCAAAACCGCGGCCTTCCAAAAAACGAATCTGTTTCGGGGTCGTCAGACCTTCAACGCGACGTTTATTAAGACGGTCCAGTAATAAAGCCGCCTTTCCAGCGTTGTCGATCTGATCCGGATAAATTCCCAGTTTCTCAAGGGCTTTGACCTGTTTATCGGACGGCGGCCCCATCTCCCAGCCAAAGGACGGACTGTAGCTCGCCAGATCTTCTGCCTGGATGCTCATCTCGAATTGTAATGGGTCCACCAGCTTGCGCTTGCGTTTTTTCATTTCCTGTAATTGTTTTGCCAGGGCTTCCTCTCTTTGGGCCACCACGTCCTCAGCGGCCTGTTTTTCGGCTTCCTCGATGTCCACGGGCCCGCCGGCAGCTTCGATGTTTTCGGTCATCTTTTTGGCCACTTCCTCGCTCTCGCAGATCAGGTTGGCCGGATGGCACAGCTCATGGCGTTCGGTATGCCAGAGAAAATCCAACAATAAAAGATGGTCTTTCCCGGGACTGAGCCTTGTTCCCCGCCCGACCATCTGACAGTACAGGCTGCGGACCTTGGTGGGCCTTAAGACCACAATGCAGTCCACGGAGGGGCAGTCCCAGCCTTCGGTTAACAGCATGCTGTTGCAGAGCACGTTATATTTGTTCTCTTCAAAATCCTTTAAAACTTCGGCCCGGTCTTGGCTGCTGCCATTGACCTCGGCGGCCTGAAAGCCCATGGTGTTTAAGATGTCTCTGAACTTCTGGCTGGTTTTGACCAGAGGCAGGAAAACCACGGTCTTTCGATTTGCGCAGTTTTTCTGCATCTCGGCGGCGATCTGAACCAGATACGGGTCAAGCGCGGTGCCCAGGTCGCTGGCCTTGAAGTCTCCGGCCTGCTGCCTGACCGCGGACAGGTCCAGTTTGAGGGGAATGGTGATGGCCTTGATGGGGCTGAGGTAGCCTTCTTTGATGGCTTTGGGCAGGGTGTACTCGTAGGCCAAAGACTCAAAGTAGGTGCCCAGGTTGCGCATATCCCCGCGGTCGGGGGTGGCGGTCACGCCCAGGACTTTGGCCTGATCAAAGTAGTTCAAAACATTCTGGTAGCTGTCGGAAATGCAGTGGTGGGCTTCGTCCACGATGATGGTCTGAAAATAGTCCTTTGGAAACTGCCGCAGGCGCTTTTTCTGCATGAGGGTCTGGACAGAGCCGACCACCACGCGAAACCAGCTGCCCAGACAGGTCTGCTCAGCTTTTTCGGTGGCGCAGTGAAGGCCTGTGGACTGCTGCAGCTTGTCGGCGGCCTGATCCAAAAGCTCACCGCGATGCGCTAAAACCAGGGCACGGTCACCCTGGCGGACACAGTCTTCGATGATTTTGGAAAAGACAATGGTCTTGCCGGTGCCGGTGGGGAGCACCAGCAGTGTTTTCTGGTGCCCCTGTTCCCATTCTTTAAAGACCGCAGCTTTGGATGCCTGCTGATAGGGTCGCAGCTCCATCAGAAGGCCCCCGGGGTGAAGCTGGTCTGTTTGGCTTCAAAGGGCGCCGGGTCTTCGGGCTCATAGAAACGCTTGATCTGATTCATCTCATGTTCCTGGCCTTTGTCATCGGTCCATTTTCGGATGCCGACCTTTGCCCGGCCGCGGGAACCGACCACTGCCGGCCAGTTCATGCGCAGCTTCTCGCCTTTTTTGCGCTGCCCGATCCCCATAAAGAAAGCGCAGAGCAGCCCTTCGGTTGCGGTGTGCATAAAAAGTGGATGCCTGATAATGTTAATGCCATCCGGGGTCTCGATTTTCAAGTGGACGGTCGCCTTATTGCAGGGCGGGATTTTGTCACCTCCCTGATAGCGGCCGCGCTCCATTTCCACGACCTCAAAATCATAATCGCCTTCGGGCAGTAAGATAAAATCGGGACTGTCGTGCTCAATCTCATCGTCCCAGTCAAGTTCTCTGTCTTCCATCATTTGTGTGTTGTTATCAATCATTGTTTATGCTCCTTTTCGTGTTTGTTTTATCATTGAAAATACCTGTGGCCACGCCCCGACCAGAACGCCACTCACAAAGTCGGGTTCGTAGTTGGCAATGGGGGTGTCTTTGGGGTAATAGCCTTTCAGGGCCACAACGGCCTGAATTTCCCCTTCGGTTACCTGGTTTTCCTGCATCAGGTCGGCCAGGGCTCTGGGGATGCCGGGGGCGGTCTCGGGGATCTCATGGAAATCGGGATCGCCCAAGGTTTCGATTGCGGACGTTTCAATTCCTTCCAGAGCTTCTTTATACTGCATAAACGCGTCATACTCTTCCTTGGTGACTTCACTCAATGCGGGATCACTTGGTTGACTGCCGTCGGCCGTATAAGATGCCGTATCCGTTTCTTTGTTGTACCAGTATCTCAATCGATTCTCTGGTGGTGTGTTTGGCGTCTCGGTCTGCGTTTTAACCGTTGCCAGCTGCAAATTTTTCTGCTGTCCCTGAGCCGGCGCTGTCTTTACGCCCTCGATGATATGGGCGATCTGGGCGTACTCAAAGGGCAGTTCTGGGGGCAGGCCCTGGCGGTTTTTGGCGTCCCAGCTCGGCATATGGCTGGTGTACATGACGCGCTTGCCCCCAGAGGCTTTGTTTTTGCCTTTTTCTGCGCCCTGGCCGTCCACGTTGACCACATAGACCTTGTAGTTGGCAAAGAGCAGCATATCGGCCCATTCCTTGACCAGAGGGGCGGTTTTCTTCTGCAGCTTTAACTCCCACCGGTCATAGGAGCCCATCTCATCGGGCTGGTCGAACTTCCGGATCAAGGCGTGGGCGTTTAAGACCACGTGGATGCCGGAGCGCACGATTTCTTCCAAAAGGTTTAAAAGTCTTCCGAATTCCTCGGATAAGTAGACATAGCCTTTGCCGTAGCCAAAGTCTTCGATGCCTTTTTTCTGGGCTTTCGCGCAGACTTCGTTCATGCACAGCATCTCGGCCCAGTCGGCGGTGTCGAGGACCAGGGTTTTGCAAAGCCCTGGCGTTTTCTTGACATAATTCACCTGTTCCATGAGCATGGTCCAGCTGCTGGGCCGCTGCAGGCGCTTGACGTCCATGTCGTTGGTACTCCCCTCGGTGTCGATAAAAAGGGGATCGGGAAACTGGGCGGCGAAGGTGGACTTGCCAATGCCTTCGGGGCCATACACGGCCACTTTTTTAGCGGTCTGGATTTTTCCTGTGATGATTTCCATCAAAACTCACCTGCTTTCCATTTCTGTTCTTTTGGCGGTTCTGTTTCTTTTTCAGGAGAAAGATCGCCGCCGTAGCCGTCTTCGATGATGATGCTGCACTCTTCGCCGGTGGAGACCCGGGTGGCAATGGCCTGGAGCCCTTCCTGTTTCAGCCAGTCGCCAAAAGCTTTCAGGCTGTCAAGGTCCATCTGTTCCAGCTTGTCAATGAGGACAAACCCGCACTCGGGGTTGAGTTTCCGGACAATGGCGGTGGCCACCTTGAGCTGATCGGAACCGGAGAGGTTGTCCCAGGGATAACCGTTGTAGGTCAGCTTGCCGTCCTCAACGGACAGGCCGGGCAGCGGCAGATCGGCGTTTTTGAGCAGATCGGTCTTTTTCTGCCTGGTATCCTCCAGGGTGGCGGTCAGTTCCCGGTACTGGTTTTCATAGTCCAGGGCATCCTGCTCAGCCTTGTCTTTGTCCAGGTTGGCCCGGACTTTGCGGTTGATTTCTTCGATGTTGGCAATGTTCTGTTCCAGTTCCTCGGTGGATTCGTCCTGGAGCTCCTGAACGGTTTTCATGGCCATGTCTTCATCTTCCCGTGCTTGATGGTATTGTTTCTGGAGCGCTTCCTGTTGTTTTTGAAGGTCTGCGATTTTCTGCTCAATGATTAGCATCTTATTCCAAAGACGTTCTTTACTGTCGGTGATGTCTTTCAGGCTGTCCCGTTTGCGTTGGTTCTCACCGTTTCTGGCCAGGATTTCCTGCTGTGCTTTGATCAGGTCGCTGGCGGAAACGGGTTCTTTGGGGGCGTCGGGAAAATAGGGCTGTTCTTTGGCAAACTTCTTTTTCTGGTCGGCAATCTGGCCGATCATCCGGCGCCGGTTGTACAGCTCGTTTTCTTCGTGGGTCAGCTCCAGAAGCTGGTCTTCCACGCCGATGATCTGCAGCAGGGTGTCGGCCTTTTCTTTGTCGTTTGCTTCCATGAACCGCGGGAGGTCCAGGGCCAGCTGTTCCACAAAGCTGTTGAGCAGCTGTTGGCCGGCTTTCTTTCCTGCCGGGTCGGTGACTTTCAGGGCGCTGTTGACGCCCTTGCGGTCCACGACGATCCCGTTTGACAGGACGACATGCAGGTTCGGCGGGATGACGGACCCGTCCCGGACAGCCTTGGACGGACGGTACTTCTCCCCGCCCAGGGCCCAGGCAATGGCGTCGAGTACCGAGGTCTTTCCCTGGTTGTTCTTCCCGCCGATGATGGTCAGGCCGTCTTTGGTGGGCTCCACCTTTACGGCTTTGATGCGCTTGACGTTTTCGATTTCAAGTTTGTTGATTTTGATCATGTTTTAACCTCACAATTTCTTTTTCCATGACATAGACGGCGTCTTCGATGGCCTGGGTTGCCCAGGAATTCTGACTCAGAAAACGCCGTTTTAAAGCGGACAGGGTCTTAATGTCCCGGAGAAGGTCCACCCGATCTGGAATCGAATTTCTTTTTTTCATGGTGTTTTTCCTTAAGCTGTTGTCTGCAGTATCGGCATACAAAGGGTTCCTGCTCAATGGGCTGGTGGTCCTCATAGATCATGCCGCAGACGCTGCATTGTTTTTCGTATGGGAAGTCCATTTACTTTTTACTCCAATCGTGATATACTCACTTATAGAATATTTTTCATGATTGCCGGGATGACGTGGCTGCGTCACCCGGCTTTTTTCTATGCAATAATGGTGTAAGGGCAGTTCCCGTCTTCATCGCTCAGGGCTTCGATCAGGTAGGCTTGAATGTTTTTCATGGCTTCCTGCCTCCAGGCGCCGCCATCGGCTTCAAAGAGCGCTACCTGCATGTTTTGGTTGATGCGCAGCACAAAGGCACTCTCGGGCTGCTCCACCTCGGTGAAGGTTCGGAACGGTGCCAGGCGGACGGGGTTCGGGATCGTGGCTTTGGTTTTTAACACTGCGCCTGTTTTTGCTTCCACGTTCTGGGTCACACCGTCGTCGGAAACCTCTACACCACTGTTCTGATCCAGACAGATGTTGCCAACCACTTTCAGAACGGCATCCCTGTCACCTTGACCTTTGAAGCAGGACTGCAGCATGACGTTGAAGGCTTCGCGGTCCATGTACTCGTTAAACAGGATATGCGGTACTGGCGCGGTGGCTTCCAGGAATTCTTCCCGGGTACGGGTACAACAATCCAAAGAACCGTTGACCGTGACCGTCTCTGGCCCATACACATGAATAAGTGTATATGCTGGGGGTTCTTCGTCAATATTGCTTCTGAGATAGTCCACGATGCTTGTCAGGCTCTTCGTCCGCAGAGATACTGGTTTTGGTGGCAGTACCGGAAATAGGTTTTCCCTTGTGTACTCCACGCTCCCCGCTTCAATGGTTTTCGGGCCGGCCATTTCTTCAATCTTTTCAATAAATTCACGTGTTAAGTCCATTATTTGACTCCTTCCATTTCAAGTACATTTTCAACGTTCATCTGACCGGGAAGTTCGTTCCCGATTTCTTCTGCAACGACCTTACGGCCATCTTCGGTGATGGTAATGGCGGTGGCAAAGCCGTTGATCGGGGCTTCGGTGTGCTTCACCTTGAAGTCAATATCACCGATGGTGCGCTTCTCATTGGGGCTAATGGTCATCTCGATGGTGACCTTCCGTTTTGCTTTGGGATCGGTGTTAACGTCCCGGATGTTTCTGAGAACCTTGTCGAACTCATAGTCGAAGACTTCCTGCAAGGCGCCGCTGTTAATTTCACTTAATTGCATGTTTTTTCTCCTTTGGTTTTTTGAGAATGTTTGGCCGGAGTAACAGTGCCCTGCCCTCCGGCTTTTCAAAATCCATTAAAGCTTAAAAATTTGACTGTTCAGGTTGGACGGGAATGAGCGCCCGTCCGTTTTTATCTTGCGTAATTTTTTACAAATCGATTTAGTTTTTTTTATTTCCGCGTTTAAAGCCCGCGGATCAGGCTTTGACTTAAAGTGGTTATATGGCGTCGCACAGCTTCATTATGGCGGAACGCCCCTGTATTGGATCATTGTTTTTTCTCCATTCCTGTGGTACAATAACCACGTAACATATTGTCTGGTCCCTAATGCGTGGCTTCGCTTTGGGACCTTTTTTATTGTTCTAAAATTGGTTTAGGTTTTCTGCCCCGGTTCGGGGAAAGTTCGTCTAAAAAACAATTCTTTATGCAACTGTGCCCGATCTCCCGTTCTAATTTTGCCATCCGTTCAAACGCTTCCGGAAAATCCTTGCGGATCATGTTCCAGTAACCCATGCCGCCCTTTACACAGCCGATACAATTATTGTTCGGATAGCCCATGTCGTACATCTTCGGCCGCTTTAAACCGAGTTTTTTCGAAAGCTTGTGGCAGTCTTCTTTGGTCATGTTGGCATCGATGAGCGGGAATTCGTGAGTTATATCTGGTTCGGATTCTTGTAAACGATCTGCCCGGTGTTTTTCGGTGCAGTCATAGCCCCAAACATAGGTAAGCGGTTCATCCTGTTTCTTCTCCCACTCTTTCCGCACCTGTTTTTTAAGCATATTCGTACATTTTGCCCCATACGGAGAGTTTAAGAACCGGTACTTTTCCACAACCTTCTCGACGCTTTGGTGTTCGGATTGGAGAATTTCGATCTTCTTTCTAAAAAATCCCTCGCAGTCCGATAGAAAACGCAGACTATCGGGATGCTGATTCTCGATGTGGCAGTAAATCAGCCGATCCACATCTTTCGCGAGATGCGCCGCAATAAAACTACTCACGCCGCAGCTATACCATGCCACTTTCATTTCCTACTCACTTCCTCCTTTGCGACTAATATCGCCAATCCAACAACCGTGCCAATTCCAATCCCGATTAACCCAAGTGCAAAACCGTAAATCTGTGCTCCTGTCTGGCATAGTGAGATCAGAATTTCTAACATTAATCCTTCCATAGCCACCCCTTCCGAACTGCAAGGCAGATGCCGCCGTAGACAGCGATGCCGAGGAGGACGAAGGGGAGGCCGGCAATACTTAAATTCATTCTTCTACCTCGCCTGATTCAATACATGCATCAGCATTTCCGCTTGTTCCTCGGTCCGGACATCTTCAATCTCCGCGCATCTGCCAACTTCAAACAGCCCATCAAGTGGACATTGTTCGCAGTGAAATCCGGGCAAACAGTCTAATTTTGCAAGCCTCTCCACCTCGGTTTGAATGCGCATCGCGGCCCATAAGTCTTTCCCTGTAATTTTCACACCGTCGTTCATGAGGCGGCCTCCTGGTCGGGAACTGCAAACGGACTTTTCCCCGTTTCTTGTTCGTAATCTTTGATCCAGTCCTCATTTTCATTCATCAGTCGAAGCGCCATATTGACAAACATTTCGATGAATTCTTGTGGAAATGGATCGTCTATTGCTTTGATTTTTGACATTGTCTTTCCTCCTCAACATGCTTCCGGCAAATATTTATACTTTACCGTGCAGGCCTTACCATTGCTGCGTTCAATTCGTTCTGGGTAACCGTGCGAGACAATCCAATCTTTAATGGTTTCAACAACACGCTGACTGTACTTCCAACTTGTTCCGGAGTGTCCATTGTTCGTAAAAGGGGCAATCACTTTATCTATCTCCGGAACTTCAAGCTTTTCAATGATTGCTCCAATGGCATTGGCATGCGGATTGCCCGTTTTCGAATAAATCCCTAGCTCCTTTGCGATCTCGCCTTGATCATAAAAACGCGTCCCCATCTCAAGCGGCGGTTCGAGATCCATTCCGGCTTTTTCTTTATAAACCTTGCTCACAGCCAAAGCCGTAAAGTTCGGATCAACCCCGGCCTGTCCATAGACCTCTTTGATGATTTTAGCCATCATATTCACAGAACCGAGCGGCGGCTGTTTCGGCGATGGAATCTTTCCGGCGGCCACTTCCTTTTCCAGGTCAATGAGTTTTTGACGGATTGCCTTCCCGATTTCAGAGCGCTGGATCATGGCGATGTGTTTGGCCATGTCGAATTTGAGATAATGATTGATCTGCGGTCTACCTTTACCGCATGACATTTTATCCGAAAAATCTGATAAAATGTAATCTTCTATTTCTTTAAAACCAAAGCTGCACATACGCTTAAACCAATCGGCATAGGCTTCTTTGATTCCTAATTTTTCATGCAATTCCCGACCGATCACAATCTTCTCTCCGGTATCAGTCGTGTATACCGGAATGACATCTTGGTTAAAAATTTTTAATGCATTCATCTTTTTTTCCTTCCAAAGTTTTCTCTATTGGGTAATACACACTCACGTTCGCCGCTTCCCGATAATGCTTACATCGGTTCCCCGGCCTCGTCGTACACTGGCGCATTCCGCAGAATCCGCAGTCAATTGGGTCAAATCCCCCGTTCCATGTGTGGGTGTAATACTGGGTGTATTTATTGCAGTTGATGCAACGGCTTCCGGTAATTTCGATTTTCATGAGTTCCTCCTGATATATTACGCCAATAATTGGCGTATACTCTTTCTTTATATTACGCCATAATTGGACGTAAGTCAAGAATTTTTTAGGAGGTTTTTTATGTTTAACGATAGACTGCGAGCCACTCGCATGTTCAGAGGTATCACGCAGCAGAAAACTGCTGATGCAATGGGCGTTTCTCTCAGGCATTATCAAAAATACGAAAGCGGAGAAGTTGAACCCGACTTTATGGGACTATCCGAAGTTGCAGATTTTCTTGATGTACCTACAGATTTTCTATTGGGACGGGATGACTATCTGAAATCTCTCGGAGTTTCCGTTGATGTATCCCTAGAATGTCCTCCAAGGCGTCCCAAATCTCGAAAGAACCAGTAATTTCTCCATATTCTATTTTTTGATAGTGTCTCAGATTCAAGTCCAACTTATCCGCCATCTTTTGTTGCGTCATGCCCGCATCCTTGCGGGCTTTTTTCAGTGTTTCTCGGCTCATTGACTTTTACTCCTCTCCGTGCTATACTTTACATATTAGTTTCTCTTAGCCCCACACATATCACTCCTCTCTGTTCTTGTGGGGCCTTTTTATTGTCCAAATTCTTTGATCATCCATGCCAGAAGAGCGATAAACGCAAGGGTATAAACACCGATGGTGGCTAATGCCATTCCATAAATATGGGCGCCTGTCTGGCATAACGAGATCAGAATCTCTAACATCAATCCTTCCATAGCCACCCCTTCCGAACTGCCAGGCAGATACCGCTGTAAACAGCGATGCCGAGGAGGACGAAGGGCAGGCCGGCGATACTAAGGTTCATGAGGCGGCCTCCTGATTAAAAGTTCCATGATGCCCGATATATTCCTCCAACAGCTTTGGTGAAATATGGTACGTGTATTTTCCTCCTGGGTTCTGCACAAAAGAGCCAATATTCAAGGTTCCCTGCCGCATTGCTCGTCTTACATAGTCTTCAGTAGCACATAAGCGTTCAGCCGCCTCTTTCACCGAAAGGCGTTTTTCCGGATCATATCTCATTCTGTTTTCCTTTCCCCCACCGGTACGATTAACAGGGCCGCGTTATGGTAAAAGTCTGTTAGCGTGTGTTTAACCAAGGCAAGCTTGATACGTTCTATATTTTGAGGAGGATTTAACGAGGGTTGCGACCCTGTTAATGCTACCGGCGGGTTTTTGATTTAATCTTCTAAAAAATACTCAATCGGAACACCAAAGTAATCGGCGAGAATTTTTAGTTTGTCGATCTTTGGAACACTTCTCCCCGTTTTCCAATCTGAAAGTGTTGCTGTGGAAATTCCCGTTTCTTTTGCTACCTTATATGATGTAATCTTATACTTTTCTAGCAACATTTCGTATTTTCTATACACTCCTTTCCCCCCTTTCTACAAAATAGCTTGCAAGTATTACGGAAATGTGATATATTTTAGTTGCGAAACAAAAACAAATATCACATTTATCCGTGACACTCGACTATCTTTTATATACCTCGGTTTTCCTTGGTATGCTGTAACTATATCACGCATTTCTTAGATAGTCAAGATGTTTTATCACGCATTTCTTTGATATTGTTAATTTAATATGATACGGAGAGATAAATTATGTATGAACGCTTTGCGCTTTTATTAGCTGAAAATAACGTTACCCCATACAGAGTGTCAAAGGATACGGGTATAGCCACTGCAACCTTATCCGATTGGAAAAACGGCAGAAGCACTCCTAAGAATGACAAGCTTCAAAAAATTGCCGACTATTTCAATGTCTCATTAGATTGGCTTACTGGAAATTCAGATTACAGAAATGTGCAAGATTTAATTAAATCTGAGTCAAATGACAACGGATACCTTGCTTTTTCGAAACTTTTAAATGAGAGGGGCGTAACAGCCTATAAAGTATCAAAAGAAACGGGGGTTACCCAATCTACTTTAAGTGACTGGAAGAGAGGGCGCAGTACCCCAAAAACAGATAATATGAAAAAAATCGCTGACTATTTTGGTGTCTCAATCGATTATCTTATGACCGGAAAAGAATCCAACGACGAGAATACCTCTACCGAAAAAGACTACGCCAAAAATGAAACCGAAAGAAAATTGCTGGTTCTTTGCAGAAAAGCAAACGACGTTTCAGAGGAAGAACGCGAAGATATCATTAATCTCTTTGAGAATACAATTGATTTATACTTAAAAGCCAAAGGAATCAAAGGTGATGAATAACGGTTATGCGAAAAAGCCGGACTTTGACAAGTGTATCGAGGCCGCCACAGACCTGCTCTACCGACAGGATGACCTTTTCACATTTCATCTTGACATAAGAAAATTAAAGTATGACCGAACCATATATTTTGATTCTGTTCAAGGTTATTGTGTACGGGTTGGTGTTCCGATCCGGCGGGTAATGTTTGGGAAAAACAGACTTCTTAAAGAAGGATGTACCGTTAAAGGCGATGATTTTTATCTTGTACTCTATAATGAAGACCGTCGTTCCTTTGAGCGGCAGCAATGGACCATGGCGCACGAAATTGGCCACATTTATTTAGAGCACGAAAAAGACGAAGATAAAGAAGAAGCAGAGGCGCATTGCTTCACCGGACAGTTGTTTATGCCCGACTACAGCCTATACCGGATCGTCAAGGATTTTAATGGCGCCTGTGCTGATATAGCCGAGATATTCCGAGTCTCAAATGCCGCCGCCCAAAGAAGATGGAACACCTTTTTCAGAAAAAGAACCGTCCATGCCGGAAAAAAAGATCAGGCCATCTGGGAAATGCAGAGAGAAAAAGTAGAACTGTATTTTTACTGTAAACAAAACGGGCTTGCCTTTAATCGCGAATTTTTTAAATATGGAAAGAAACGGGACCTTCTAAAAACAGCAGATGTGATCAGCTCATTTTCAGAACTTTCAAATCTTTTTGTTTAACAAAAAACTCTTCCATTCTGCCGACATTGAGATAGTGATATGATACTAGGACAAAACTTTAGTAAAATGCTAGAAAACATTTTCATCTATCCTCTATTAGTGTATAATGATAATATCTATATTTTTAGGAGGAAAAAGAAATGAATGAAGAAATGAACAACGGCGGTAGTGTTGAAAAAACACCTTTTTACAAGAAGAATTGGTTTGTAATTTTACTGATCATCTTTATACCACCCGCTGGGCTCATTATGATGTGGGTTAATAAGCAATTTGGAAAAACAGCAAGAATTGTATTAACAATAGTTCTTGCTATTTATTCGATCATTTGGTTGACCACATTGTTCACTCCCAAGCCAACACAAACAACACAGCCAGAACCAACCACACAAAGTCAAGCGCAGCCAAGTGCTAACGTGTCCGCAACCGCAGCACCGACACCTGAACCAACACCTGATGTTCCAACAGAGTATAAATCGGCTCTAAAAAAAGCTAAATCTTACAGTGACACCATGTACATGTCAAAACAGGGTCTTTATGATCAACTCACATCGGAGTACGGAGAAAAATTTTCAGCTGAAGCTGCACAATATGCGGTTGACAATTTAGATGCGGACTATAATTACAATGCCCTGCAAAAAGCTAAATCATACCAAGAAACCATGGCCATGTCCCCAGAAGCAATCAGGGATCAATTAACGTCTGAATACGGTGAAAAGTTCACCCAAGAAGAAGCGGATTACGCAATTGCTAATCTTCCGCAATAAGTAAAATCGTCCCTGTGTTTTGATGAACAGGGACGATCACTCAATTTCTACAAAAGCTACTAAAAAAGAATAATCAGGAGGAAATGATGGCTTTAAAAGATTTAATGGACAAAACCAGCAATCTGATGGAAAAAACATCAAAATCAGCAGGCGGCGGAATCGCTCAAGGTTTAATGGGAAACGCCCAGGAAATGAACAAGGAAAAGGTACAGTCTGAATACGGTATGTATTTAATGTCTGGTGAAACGGTAAAAATCGGGTATCAACTACTGAGAGACGTTTTTGTTGTTACTGATCGCCGGATCATTGATTTTGACAAGCAAGGCGCTACAGGTAAAAAAATGAGCATCAAGTCGATTTATCTTGATTCAATCGTAGGCGTTGAAGCTGAGACCGCTGGCGCTGGTATTGATGATAGTGAAATCACTATTCGCTATATTACGACCCCGTACCATAAAGCGCACTCATTAAGCATGGACTCTCGCAAATTCGAATTTCCAAAAAAATATGATATAACCAATCTGTATAATCATTTACAGCAGATTGCTTATGATAATTACGTTCGTATAAACCAGTAAATAAAAATAACGCCCCCTACCCTGCAAGGTAAGAGGCGATAACATAGATTCCCGGGATAGGACCGGTACAATCTACCCTAAGCAAGTTAATTGTACCACATTATCCCGGTATTTTCCAATATACCGGGCATTTTTATGCCCAAAAAAAGAAAAAGGAGTGATATTTTATGCGATTACCAAACGGCTATGGGGGCGTTTCAAAGCTTCCTGGCAACCGGCGAAATCCTTGGCGGGCAAGGGTTACGATCGGCTGCGAGTTACTTCCAACCGGAAAAACAAAGCAACTTTACAAATCAATTGGGTACTATCCCACCAGAAAGGCAGCACTAGAAGCCCTCGCTGATTACAACAAAAATCCTTATGATCTTGCACAAGATCAATTAACATTTAAAGAAGTATATGAAAAGTGGTCTGAGGAACATTTTGAGGCCATTGTCCCGAGCGCGGTTCGTACCTGGAAAAGCGCGTATCGTTATTGCGAACCGCTTTATAACATGAAAATGAAAGCGATCCGCGTAAATCATCTCGAGCAAACAATTAAAAATGCAAAGGTAGGCGATTCCACAAAGGGACGCATAAAGTCCCTCTTTAATCTCATGTACAAATATGCTATGAAACATGAAATAATCGATAAGAATTACGCTGAGCTTTGTGATAGCGTCAAGGCGCCAAAGCCTAAAATTAAAAGGACCGTTTTCACGGATAAAGAGCTTCAAGTCTTATGGGATAATCTCGAATTTCCATTCGTTAAAATGGTACTTATAGGAATCTATTCAGGGTGGCGCCCTCAAGAGTTGGCATCTTTAAAAACTGAAGATATCAATCTGGAGGAACGCACAATGTTCGGAGGGCTCAAAACAGATGCTGGAAAAAACCGTTGCGTCCCCATTCATTCGAAGATATTTCCTCTTATTTCATCGATATATGATAAAAGGAATAAATACCTTTTTAATGATGAAAATGGACAGCAAGGGACGTACATGACATATGAAAAATATCGTGGTCGCTTTAAAAAGATTAATGCCAAATTTGGCTTTGATCACAAACCACATGACACAAGACACTCTTTTGTAACTTTCGCCAAAGAGGCAAATATGGATGAATATATTCTCAAATTAATCGTAGGGCATGCGATCGAAGATGTTACCGAGAAAGTCTATACACACCGTACAATGGAACAGCTAAAAAGCGAAATTGAAAAGATCAATAAGTAACAATAAACTTAAATAAAAAAAGGTCTATAATACTCACTTAAGACACAAAATATCACTTGAACCCGCATAAAACTGTCATTCCTGCTTCCATCGAGGAAGCCATGAATTAATCCAAACAAGTAAAAAACCTGCGATTCATCTCGCAGGTTTTTTTAATGGACTAAAAAGCCCGGTTCCACATTAAAGGCGGCATAGTAGCGCGTGGTCATGATGGTGCCAACGGTCTGGAGGCAGGCGGACAGGGCGCCCTCAGCCTGAGCCCGGCAGGAGGGTCTTCCGGCCAGGTAGGCGTCGTTCATCTCCTCAATCTTCCGGAAAATGTCGCCGGTTCCGGAAACGGAAAAGCTTCTGGGCTGCTGCATGGCCTCGCCCAGCTCTTTTTCGTTGCGCATACAGTAGCGGTACAGCTTTTTCTCAAACAGAATATGTTCCTTCAGGTTTCCCTGGTAACGCTCAGTATGGGCCTCGCAGAAAAAATCCGCGCAGTAGTGGCAGATGCTGCCAAGGCGTTCTGCCAGAAAGAACCCGGCGTCAAAGTCCATAATGTCACCGGCCTTAATGGCCGCATCGATGGCAACTCTCAGATGCTCAGAGGCATATTTCCTTTCATGGGGATGAAAGACAAAGCTAAAAGTGAGGTCCGGCGCAATATTTCCAAGCAGAAAGCCAGCGCGGTTCAATGTGATTCCATAGTTTTCGTCAAGGTATTTCCAGATAATTTCTCCAAATATCAGGTGTGTTGGTTTGTTCATTAAGTGTTCAGCTCCCCTGTATTAAACTTGCTTTACCTTTATAATACATCATAAAAGTTAAGAAAATACAATCCAAATTATGAAGATTTTCCTAAGATTTTACACTGCATTTATTATTTTAACACAAACCCGATAAGTTATTTACCCTTAACAAGTAAATTTATTCCAGAAAACCTTTTCTAAAATATCAAAACCGCCCTGTCCTAAAACGCGACAGAACGGTTTTTTCATCATCTGCAAAAATCATTCCCTAAATCAGCCCATAACAACGCATAGCCACCAACATCTGGAGGTAATCCTCCAAAACCCACATAAGCATTAACCTCTATTAGGCATTTTTGAATAATATTTATTTTTATTCAACTCCGTTTATATAAAATACTTACTAAGTGTTCAATCCGTAACCCTACTCCGAAAAGTTAGTGGTTATGCGTTGTTATGGAAATTTGGGGCGCTCGGCCTCCAGTTCGAAAGGTCTTTCAATATCCTTCAGGCCGGCATCAGAATATAGCGGAAAACAGCGTAATAATGGCACAGACTTCCCAGCATAACAAAGACATGGAACACCTCGTGAAAACCGAAATCCGGCCATATATTGGGCTTTTTAAGGCCATACATGACTCCGCCCACTGTGTACATGATCCCGCCGAGCAGCAAAAACACAAACCCACCGGTGGGCAGCGCGTCATAGAGGGGCTTGAGGGCAAAAAGGGCAAACCATCCCATGAAAATATAGAGGCCTGTGTTCAGCCATCTGGGCATATTGATCCAGAAAACCATCATCAGCACACCGATCACCGCAACCGCCCAGATCGCACTCATGAGCGCCACCCGGGTAACGCCAGTCAGGCACAAAAGGCAGAAGGGCGTATAGGAGCCGGCGATGAGCAAGAAGATCATGGAATGGTCTGTCTTTTTCATCCGCATAATTTTTTCAGGCGAGCCGTGGATGGCGTGATAGGTAAAGCTGGTGGTGTAAAGGGCGATAAGCCCAAGCCCAAAGGCCAGCACCGAGATCAGCGTCAGGGCGTTGACTTCTTTTTCCACTGCGATAAGGATCAGCATGGCGATGGTGCCGATCACGGATAAAACGGCTCCGATGAGGTGGGTCAGCGCGCTCATGGGGTCTCTGAATTTTTCGATCATTTCGTGTCACTCCTTATGTGGTTTTCAAAACTACGTATTGTGTTCTTTAAAATATATCACAACCTGTATACAATGTCAAATGCGTTTTTCATGTTGTTTTTTTGGCGGCGTTGGCGTAAAATAAATAGAAGTAACAAGGAGGTTTCCATGACAGAAAAACAAATTTTTGACCTGATTGACAGCCTGCAGCTCGACAGCCAGATCACCATACAGGATATCCCGGATCTGGACCTTTACATGGACCAGCTCATCACCCTTTTTGAAAAGCATCTGTCCTCCACAAAGCGCAGACCCGAGGACAAGCTGCTGACCAAGACCATGATCAATAACTATACCAAAAACAAGCTTTTAATCCCGGCTCAAAAGAAAAAATACAAGGTGGACCATGTGCTGCTCATGCTCCTGATCTACCAGCTGAAGCAGGTCACCTCCATGGAGGATATCAAAACACTTTTTGGCTTTCTCAGGGATGGAGAGTCCGTGGATCACGAAAAGCTCCAGTTCGTCTACCAGAAATACCTGGACAGCCAGGCCGGACAGCTGCACGCCCTGAAGGACGATGCGCGCCGTATCGCCGAAGACGCCAAAGAAAAAACCGCCGGCTCCGGTATGGAGTCGACGGATTCAATGCTGATGTGTTTACTGCTGTTTCAGCAGAGCCTTAACTACAAACGCCTCGCTGAAAAGCTTCTGGATGAAATGACCCCGGACGCAGAATAACTATTCCACGTAGTTCCAGTTCTGTCCCGGATAATAGGCCAATGGATCCACAAAGTTATCGTTGACCATCCAGCCAAAGTGAAGGTGCGGGCCAGTGGAATTGCCGGTGCTGCCAACATAGCCGATGATGTCGCCTTTGGAGACCGTCGCGCCCACAGAAGTAGCGATTGAAGACATATGGCCGTACAGAGTGGCCAGCTTGTTGCCGCTGCCGTCAGTCCCCATATTGATGACCACGCAGTTGCCGTAGCCGCCGTTATCCCCGGCGATGGAGACGGTACCGTCACCAGCTGCCAGAATGGGGGTGCCGTAGCTCACAGCCACGTCGACGCCCTGATGGTTGGACCATTCACCTGTGATGGGGTGGATACGTCCGGCAAAGGGGCTGCTGATATTAAAGGCCTGGGAATTATCCGGTGAGATGGGCCAGTAATACTCGCCTGTCTGGATAAAATCACTCGCCTTTTCGCCGCCCATCTGCTGGGCAATGCTGTCCGCCGCTGCCTGTTCAGCCGCGATACCAGCTTTATATTCCTCAATCAGCGCCTGGTTTTTAGCCAACAGCTGATTCTGCTGTTCCTTCGCTTCATTTTGAACGGCTTTGGCCTGTTCTGCCGCTGCTTTATCCGCTTCCAGGCCGGCATTTTTTTCTTCCAGTTCTTTCTTCGTGTTTTCAAGAGCAGTTACCGCATCCTTATCGGCCTGCATAACATTTTTCATCATATCAGCCCGGGCGATAAAGTCTGTAAAATTGTTGGAGGAGAAAAGCACCTGAAGGTAGCCGTCATTCCCATACATATACATCACGCGCAGGCGTTCTTCCAGTTCTTTTTCCTGTTTGTCCTGCTGTTCCTGCAGTACAGCGATCTGTGCCTTACGGTCTGCCATACGGGCGTCCAGATCCGCGATCTGACCATTGATGGCGTCGATGGCCGCGTTGGACTCGTTAACCTGCTTTTCAATTTCAGCCATACTGGTTTTTGTCGCCTCCATCTGAGACGACATATCTTTAATTCTCTGGGCGCTCTCTTTGAGCTTTGCCATTAAATCGTCGTTTCCCTCTGCAAAAACTGGGGTGCAGATCATCAGAAAACATAATAATCCTGCCAGAAAACCACACATTTTTTTCTTCATAGACCTTACTCATCTCTCCTTCTTCGTACTGACAATTACACATTTTTCTCTAAGCATTTAAGAATTTCCTGATTGAGAACAGGCTGCCAAAGGCACCAATAATAATACCGTACACCAGACAAAACACAAAAATCGGCCCCATGATCAGCGCTGGCGATACCAGATCGCTGTTCATCGGCATATTGACCGCGTTGGTGACATAGGCGATGGCATAATAGTAGCCGGTGCGTATGATCAGCATGGCTACCAGCGCCCCGAGACATCCGAGAAAGGTCCCTTCAAGTATAAAGGGCAGCCGGATATACCAGTCCGTTGCACCAACGTATTTCATGACCCCTATTTCCCTTCTTCTGGCAAAACAGGTCAGCTTGATGGTGTTATAAATAATGAAGATCGAAATGACGGAAAGCACTGCCAGTATGACAATACACAGCGTATTGCTGAACTTGCTGAAGCTTACCAGCGCATTGACGTACTCCTCACCATATTTGACATAATCGACGCCCTGGGGCGTCAGCCCCTCGGCGTAGCTTTTAACACTCTCCAGATCCTCCGGATTCTGCACCTGAACAATAAACGATGCGGCCATGGGGTTATTGCTGCTGTCATACCCTTTTAAAAGGCCAGAATAATCATCGAGGCTTGAAGAGAATTTTTCCAGGGCCTCATCCTTACTCTCAAAGGAGATGCCTGTCACCTGGCTGTTGCCGCGAAGCGCCGTTTCAACCGAGGTTTTCTGATCCTCCGTATATTCTGTTTTCATAAAAACGCGCAGCTCCATGGCTGACTCCACATTTTCTGTAATGTGCTGGAGATTCACAGTGAAGATCACAAAAATCCCCAGGATGATCAGAGCCGCAACAACAGAAAGAATGGAAGCGATACTCATCAGATTATTCCGCTCAATGCTTTGAGCTGTATCTCTGAAAATACTTTTCAGCATCGAAAAAAAATGATGCTCCTTTTTTCTTTTTCCCATGAACATTCTCCCTCTCATCTGCACCCACCTGGATGCAAATTATTACACAGCCCTCATAAAAATTTACAAATTATTTATTTCTGCTGTCTTATTATAGGTCATTTTACTTATAAAAAACTTTAAAAACCATCGAAATCTGAAAGTATTGTAACAGATATATTTAAATTGTAACAAAAAAACCAATTTTTAGCAAGGCAAACGTAAGCTCGCGCCGTCAAAATCATGATAGGTGGTCTCACGCCCCGGTGGAATCACGCAAAAATGCGCCGTATCCCAGTCGCCGGTCAGCAGTTTTTCGATGGGGCTGATGTCCCCCTGTTTGACAACCGGTTCCAGTTTAATGGTCTCGGCGATCTTATCAACCCTTGGCTTCGCGGCCTCCAGATCATAGGCGCCGGTGTCGATGAGCATCAGATACTGATAGTGCCGGTAGATCATATCCATGATCTTGTGGGCCCGTTTTTCGCCAAAGCGCTTGTAATTGTAGTCGATCTCCCATTCCAGGCTCTGCTTGCCGTCCAGCCAGCCCCTTGTCAGAAAATAGGTGGTGGTCCGCACCCGCTCCAGGTTATCAAGGTTCGACAAAAACATGTCGATACAGTCCCCGTATCTGGGAATAATCATGGTCGGGTAGCTGCTCTTAAGCCCCACCAGACCGTTTCCGCAGTTGCCGTAGGCAAACAGCAGCTCGTCAGCGTCCTCCCCGATTTTATCGATCTCTGCCTGAAGGGCGTCCCTCAGGTTTTCGGGATAGGCGTGCAGCGTATTGTCCATCCAAACTGTTTCAATGTCGACGCCGCATTTTTCCTTAATGAGCTCGACTTCATCCTTAATCGTCTCACAGGCCAATAATTTTCTTCTTTTCATTTTGCAATCCCCTCATTACTTTTTCAAGTCCCGTTTTTCATTTTCCTCATTCATAGATAAGTATAGCGCATTTAACCCCGCGATGCAAAAATTTTTCTCTATCAACCATGTAAAAGAGATGATATAATGGGAGAAAATGCAGGTATTACCACAAAGGAGAAATTATGGATAAAAAAGCTTTTCGTCAGGAAACCTTAAAGAAACGTTCTGACATTTACTCAAAAGAAATCGACGCGCGGATCATTGACAATTTCATTCATTCCGATGCTTACAAAGAGGCCGAGTGGATGATGCTCTACGTGAGCTTTGGCACCGAAATTTATACCCACAGCCTGATCATGCAGGCGCTGTCCGAGGGCAAGCATGTGGTCGTGCCGATCTGTAATATTTCAGATCACACCATTATCCTGTCCGAAATCCTGGACTTCCCGGGCGATCTGGAGGAAGGGCATTATGGTATTCTGGAGGTTAAAGACGACTGCCGCCGTGTGGTGGCGCCCGAAAAACTGGACCTGGTGCTCGTACCCGGCATGGCTTTTACCGAGGCCGGCAACCGCATGGGCTTTGGCGGCGGCTACTACGACCGCTTTCTTGAAACCATCCGCCCCGACTGCAAAACCGTCGCCCTGATCCGCGAGGATTTTATTTATGACGAGATCCCCATGGAGCCCCACGACAAAAGCGTGGACATCATCATTACCGAAGACCGGGTCAAGGCCTGCCGGTAACCAAGGAGAAAAAACAAAAAAATGAATGTACAGGAAACCATTGACTTTATCGAATCCAACGGGAAGTTCGGCATCCGGCTGGGCCTTGAAAGCATCGGCCTGCTGCTCGGCGAGCTGGGCAACCCGCAGGACAGGCTGAAATGTATCCATGTGGCCGGCACCAACGGCAAGGGCTCGGTGAGCACCATGCTCTCCACCATTCTCAAAACCGCCGGGTACACCACAGGGCTCTACACCTCCCCGGCCCTCGAAACCTTTAACGAGCGGGTCCAACTGAACAACGTCCCCATTCCAGACAGCGACCTGATGCAGGTAACCAAAAAAGTTCAGGCCGCCTGCGACGCCCTGGTGGCAAAGGGTGAGCCGCACCCCACCGGCTTCGAGATCGAGACCGCCCTGGCCTTTGAGTATTTTTATGAAAAAGGCGCCGATCTCTGCGTCATCGAGGTGGGCATGGGCGGACGGCTGGACGCCACCAACATCATCCCCTCTCCCGAGGCCGTGGTCATTATGAGCATCAGCCTGGACCACACCGATTACCTGGGCGACACCCTTGGCAAGATCGCCGGTGAGAAGGCCGCCATTATTAAGGAGGGCACCGATGTGGTCATCTATCCTCAGGAAAAGGAAGCCGAGGATGTCATCACAGTCTACGCCGAATCCATGAAAACCCCTTACACAATCGTCAACCCTGCGGATATCTGCCGGGTTTCCGAGAGCCTTGACGGGCAGATTCTGAAATATAAAAAACCCGGCGGCATTGCCGGACTGGACACCTTCAAGCTGAAGCTTCTTGGCGAGCACCAGATTTTAAACTGCCTGACCGTACTGGATACCCTGGAAATTTTATTAAAAAAAGGCTACGCCATTCCCACCGAAGCCATTACCGCAGCGCTGGCAGACGTCACCTTTCACGGACGCTTCGAGATCCTTCACCGCGACCCCATTATTCTGATCGACGGTGCCCACAATCCCAATGGCATTGAGTATTTTGTCAAAAATATCCGAACCTATTTCCCGGGCAATAAGATCAATCTTTATTTCGGCATGCTGGCCGACAAGGACATCGACCTGGCCCTTCAATACCTCATGCCTGTCACCGGCGACGTTCACGCCCTCACGCCCGAAAACGACCGGGCCCTGCCGGCTGATAAAATGGCTGAACTGATTCACCGTGAGTACGGCAAAAACGTCAATTTCTACGACACCATCGAAGCCGCAGTGGACAGCATCGACCTGAGCGCAGAAGACCGGATCAACGTGTTTGTCGGCTCACTTTATATGATCGGCGTCGCCCGGACCGCCATTGTGAAAAGATTAAAAGCCGGGGAAGCCTAAACGAAAAGCGCCTGACAGCCGCCAGGCGCTTTTTTAATGCCGGTTGTTATTCCACATTCATCATCTGCATCCGTTCTTCCAGATGCTTTTTAACCACCATCAGCAGCAGAACGCTGATGACAATGGAGACGACAGCGAAAAAGCTGTACCCGAAGACCGGCGCGATGAAAAAACCTGTTGCGGCGGAGATTCCCACGACCAGAAGCATGTAGACCCAGCCCACCATCATGGCGATCATGACGTTCATGTTATTCTTGACTGCCTTCTGCGGATTGTCCCAGTCGAGCAGCGGGCGCATCATATCCACAATCAGGCCAAAGGCCAGCAGCGGAAAAGAGCCGATGGTGCCTAGCACCAGCGAAAGGACCACTGTCCCAAGGGACAGCGGCGTGATGAACGCCAGCAGAATGAGCGTGAACACAATGCCCAGCAGCTGAATGCACAGAGCGCTCAGGCCACGCCCGATCATCTGATCCAGCGGGCGCACGGGCACGATACAGGTCAGCCAGATGTTTTTGCCTTCCCGGGAAAAGGTTGAGGCCGTGGTGCAGGCCACGCTTCCGAAAAACATGAAAACAACGACCAGAATCAGGTTCATGGCATCGGGCATCGCTTTATAAAAATCTGACGCAAGGGTCATAATGTCCATACCGCCGGATTTTCCGAAAAACATGGACATCAGAAACACCAGGGGCACCACCACCACAATGGATACGTTGTTAAAAAAGTAAATCGGCGTCCTCAGCAGGAGGCGCATATCCATTTTAAACACTGCCAGCGCCGGAGCGGTGCGGTGAGACAGGGCTTTTTGCAGCTTCGTGGCGGACAGGACTTTTTTGCCCTTGCCGCTTTCCTTGCCGGAGAGCAGCCCCTTTACATAGATCCGACCGCCCACAAAAACCATCAGCGCAAAAGCTGCAGCAGTGAGAGCCAGAAGCCCTATCAGGCTGAGCATTCCGGTAAGGGTAATGCGGTTGAGACTCTGGGCCACCAGCAGACTGACCGGATACAGGCGGGTAATGCTTTTTAACAGATAGCCGTTGTCCGCGAGCATACTGTTGACCACAGCCATGGGGTCATCGCTGCTGCCCGCTGTCCGCGACAGGTACATCTGCAGTCCCAGGAAAAAGGCCAGCACCACAAACAGGGCGACGATCTGGAAAACATCCTTCTTGCCCTTAAAGCTGTTGCTGCGCATCAGCAGCATAATCAGCAGGGTTTCAAGGGCCAGAGGCAGCACTGGCAGTACAATGATGACGATCAGCGCCATGATGTAATAGAGGATTCCCATTCCCTGTCCCATGCCGTAAACAACCGCCGGAGGCAGCATCAGCACAGCGGACAGCAGAACCTCCATAAAAATAATACTGCCAAATTTGCCGATGATAATATTTCTCGGCTTAATGGGCAGTGGCAAAAGCATTTCCACGCCGCCTGAAAAATAAAACTCTGCCATAATATAGGCAAGGCCGAAGAAAATAATCACTACCGAGACCATGGTATAGGCCATGGGCAGCAGCACAGATTCCTGCCCGATGGCCACCATCCCCGTGTACATCATGGCCATATACGCCACATACAGGCCATAGAGCGGTAGCATGGCCACCAGCACCAGCGCGGGCAGCCCAACCTGTTTAAAAAAGGCCTTTTTATTGTTTTTACGGTTGTAGCGGATCATCGACAGGCCCAGATTGGTATTGATAAAAAGCTTGGTTAAGCGGATTATTTCTTTCATTTTTCCGTCAGCTCCAGGAAGATATTTTCTAAGGATTCTCTGCTCCCCACCTTTTCCCTTATCTCGTCCATTGTTCCAATCGCGATGATCTGTCCTTTCTTGATAATGGCGATCCGGTCACACAGCTTTTCAGCGACGTCCAGCACATGGGTGGAAAAGAACACCGATTTTCCGCGGTCGCACTGCTCGCGCATAATTTTCTTCAGCTCAAAGGAGGCTTTTGGGTCCAGGCCGACCATGGGCTCATCGAGCACAAAGAGATTTGGGTCGTGGATCAAAGCGCCGATCAGGGCAATTTTCTGCTTCATCCCGTGGGAATAAGAGCTGATGGGATCCCCCACTGCTTTGTCGAGCTCGAAAATTTTCAGATACTTTTCCGCGCGCACTGTCCGGT
The DNA here is from genome assembly GCF_003477535.1 of Eubacterium sp. AM05-23. Taxonomy (NCBI): domain Bacteria; kingdom Bacillati; phylum Bacillota; class Clostridia; order Eubacteriales; family Eubacteriaceae; genus Eubacterium; species Eubacterium sp. AM05-23. The sequence goes on along the minus strand of NZ_QUDF01000007.1, from coordinate 17,058 downwards.
CCGCCTCCGGCACCTGATAAACGTCGGCCATGAAGTTCAGATACTCAATCCCCTTGATCTTTTCAAAGAGCTCAGGATTATCCGGGACATAGCTGAACTGCTGCTTAGCGCCCATGATATCCTGACTGTTGTCAACGCCGTTGATCAATATCCGGCCGCTGTCTGGCCTGAGAAGGGTGACGATCATTTTAATGGTCGTCGTTTTTCCCGCGCCGTTCGGGCCCACAAAGCCAAAGATTTCACCGGGCTTTACCTCAAAGTGAATATTGTCAACGGCCTTTATTTTTTTGTCGCCGTAGGTTTTTGAAATATTTTCAATCTTTAACATTTCCATGTCTCCTCTTTAATTTGATACTCTCATTATAAACGTTACCCTTTTGGTTAGCTTTTATAAAGTCTAAAGAAAAGTTAAAGATTAAAAACCCTTCCCGTCGTGTTTGGGGACGGGAAGGGTTTTATGCTTAAGATTGTTTACGCTTATATAAAACTGCGGTCAGCGCCACACAGAGTGCCAGCAGTCCGCCGCCGATCAGCGCGGCGCTGGTCTGGTCGCTGACGATACCGGTTTTGGTATTGCCAGTAATTTTGCGCTGGTCTGCGGTACTTCCGCCGCCGGTGCTCTGGGACTCTCCGGAACCGCCTTTCTGGGCGGTGATGGCAAAGGTTTTGCTGACTGTGCCGGTAAAATTGCCTTTCCCGGTGAGGGTGAGCGTGGCTGTGCCGGCTTCGGTATTGTTTTCATAGCGAACGTCATAATCGTCCGGATTCAGATAGAGATCGTCGCTGACCTTGACTTCCTCGGGCACTGGGGTGACGGGGCTGCCAGTGGCGCTGTAGCGGTCCGCAACGCCGCTGATCTGTACGTCGGCAATATCCCGCGGTGTGATCGTCCAGTCGGAATAGGTGATTTCTCCCACATACCGGTCGTCAGCCGCCACGTAGACAGCGGCGTGATAGGCGCCGGCATCGGTGGCCATATAATCGAAATCGCCAACGGTGTCCTCACTTTCTTCGATGTACTCAACATAGGTACCGGGCTCCAGATCGCCGCTCAGCTCAATGCGGTGCAGCTCGCCGTCGTAGGTGACAGGCGCGGCTTCAAATTCTGTTTCGCGGTAGGCCTTACCCACATAAAAGCTGATGGTATTGCTGGCGCCGTTATAGTCTGCATTACCCGCCAGACTCACTTCCACGGCCACGTAGCCGGCCTTTGTAAAGCTCAGCTGGCCGTCCTGGCTCAGGGTTGCGAAGTCGTCTCCCTGGAGCAGTCGATAGGTGTAGGCCTCGCCCTCGGTCTTGGAGCCGCCGGCAGCCTTGATCTGGACGGTGTCCTTCCAGCTCAGATTTTTATCATCATCGCCCTGAAGTACGTCGTAGTCCAGGGTAATGGCGTCGCGCACGAGTTTGGACGGGTCGCTGTCCACGCTCACGGCGGCGGTGTCGTAGGGGGTGTTCTCGGCTGGGGTGTAGACGGCTTCCACTTTGTAACCACAGGCTTTCAAAGCTTCCCGGGTGGTGGTGATCAGATAACTGCCGTCTGTGTCGCGGGGACATCCGTCAAGGTCGCCGTTTTCATCTAGCGGGTAGGTTTGTCCCAGAATAGTGACGGTACCCTGGGGCACGGGGATCACGGCTTCTGTCTCTTCTTCGCCTTTCCCCTCGCCGGTGGCCATGCTCTGAACCTGAATGTTCATTTTCAGGGTGACGGCTTCGCTGCCGTCATCCAGTTTAGCCGCTTCATCCTGCCCTTCGCCGGCCATTGGCAGGCTTGCGTCTGCTGTCAGCAGCGCCGCGTTTTCGGCCGCGGCCTTTTTCGGGTTGAGTAACCCTTCAAAGATGGACACAATGACGGATTTGTATTTTTTCATGGTCAGGGTCACGGTCTGGGTTTTGGTCTGATAGCCTCTGCCGCTGATGGTCACCGCCACCTGGGTTGGGGTGTTGGTTTTCTTGACCTTGCCGGGGCTGAAGCTGACCTTACAGCCGGCCGGCACCTTGGAATAATCCAGGGTTGGCTTCTGACCCGTCAGCTTGAACGAAACCTCCTCGCTGTCCTTTAATCCCACGTCGCCGATTTCCTGCAGCGGCAGGACGGTTAGGGTCGCCCGGTACTTAAGGGTCTGGCCGTTTTGGGTCACAGCCGCGATGTAGCGGTACTTGCCGGGCCCGTCGGGAGTTTTGTTCACGCTGTACTCGACCGTAGCGCCCTGGGGCAGCCGCGACGTGTCAAGCTCCATCTTGGGCAGGGGCTCGTTTTCATAAACGCTCTGGTTTCTGAAGCCCACCTCGGAGGCGTCACGGATCCACTCAAAGACGCCGTTATAAATCTCTCCGGTGTAGGTTTTTCCATCCTGGGTTGTCAGGGTTACCCGGGTATCGTCCTGAAGCTGTGCCTGGGGCAGCCATAAAAACAGCTCGCCCTTTTCCGTTGTGGTGACGTCCTTTAGTCCATAGCTCGAATCGCCGCCGACGCTCAGGCTCGTGACCGCGGTCTTTTGGGTGATGTCGGGCAGGGTGACAGCCAGCTGCGACAGGGCTTCGCCGGCGTTGTTAATGATCCGGCCCTTTGTATTGATCGTCCCCACGATGCTGCCCCCGTTGATGGTGATGTCTTCGCAATGACAATCCTCAATATCATCCTGGTAGTACTCAGATAAACCGATGGTGCCTCTCTTCCCGGCGTTGATGGTGCCGCCATTGACTGTGATCTTGCCAAAGCCGGCGTCTCCATACCCGCAGCCAATGAAGCTATTACGCGGATCAGCATACCCATACGCTGTAATTTCACCGCCATTGACGGTGAGAGAGCCACTATGTCTCCATTTAGGCGAATACTTCACTTGGATGGGCGCAACAACACCGGTTCCCACATTGATTCGTCCGCTGTTGACAATCAGATTCCCATCCAGCGCGATAACAAACATATTGTATTGTCCATCCGTATAAGAAACACTAGGTTTTACCGTCAAGCTGCCGTTTTCCACCGAGTCAATGGTCACGGTTGTACCAACTGACACATCCATGCCGGCGTTAATCTGATTTTCACCCGCAAGCAGAAGATGCGTTGGCGAATAAGAGCCGAAACGCACATATCCACAGCTGACATCCCTGAACTCAACCTTTTTACCCACTGCAATGAAAATATCCGTGCGCCGACTTTGGCCTGTAATAATATAATTTCCTGTAAAAGGTTGAAAGCTTTCTCCTTCATATTTGTACCCGTCCGGATAAATCGAAAGGGAATGAAACTCCTCCAGATTAATGGTTCTCGTCTCTTCCTCGGCCTGAACACTCGCGCCGCCAAAGAGCAGAAGCAACGCTGCCACCAGGAGCACCAGACCCCACCGTACCGTGAACGCTTTACTTGACATTTGCTTTTTTACCTTTCCTTAAAATTTTATTATGTTATGGTTAACGTTATCACAAAATTAATATTGTGTCAAGCTATTCTAATTTAACCAAGTAAAGCAAAAACCCTTCCCGTCGTGTTTGGGGACGGGAAGGGTTTTATCACTCTGCGGTATTTTCGGTTTCTGCTTCGGGGGCTTTCAGCTCCATATCCTTTGGGAGCACCAGGTTCAAAATAACGGCGACCACAAAAACGATGGCGACACAGTTGTTGGCAAAAACCTGCTGAACCATCTGTGGAAAAATGCTGAAAATTTCCGGCACCTGGGTGAAGCCGATACCCACGCTCAGGGACAGGGCCACGATGATGGTGTTGCGCTGGTTAAAGCCACAGCGTGTGATCATCTGAATACCGCTGACCACAATGGTGCCAAACATCATGATGGTACAGCCGCCCAGCACCGCCTCGGGCAGGGTGGCAAAGAGCTTACCCACCACAGGCACCAGGCCTGCCAGGATCATGACAAAGGCGCCAGTCATAATGGTGAAGCGGTTGACCACCTTGGTCATGGCGATCAGACCCACGTTCTGGCTGAAAGAGGTAATGGGCATACAGCCAAAAAGCGAGGAGATGGAGCTCATATAGCCGTCGCAGGCCAGCGAGCCGGATATTTCCTGGTCAGTGACGTCGCGGCCCAGACCGGTAACAGCCATGGCCGAGGTATCGCCGATGGTCTCTGTGGCCGAGACCAAAAAGATCAACGTTACGGCAATGATCGCGCCAAGATTGAATTCCGGCACAAAGGGCATGAAGTGCGGCAAAGCCACAATACCCACATTGCTCATATCCGAAAAATCCACAGCGCCCATAAAAATGGCCAGAATGTAGCCCACCACCAGGCCAAACAATACAGACAGCTGCTTCCAGTAGGATTTTGCAAAAATATTAAACAGCAGACAGCACACCAATGTCACACTGCCCAAAATCAGGTTCTGGGCCGATCCGAAGGTCTCGCTGCCGCTGCCGCCCCCAAAGGAGGTGGCCCCCACAATCAACAGGGAAAAGCCGATAGAGGTCACCACACAGGCTGCCACGATGGGCGAAATGATCTTGCGCCAGTATTTGGCAAAAAGCCCAAGCGTCCCCTCGATCAGGCCGCCGATGAGAACAGCCCCCATGGCTGCCGGATAGCCATAGGTGGCCGCCACATAGCTTAAAATCGTCACAAAGGTAAAACTGATCCCCATAACAATGGGCAGGCGCGCTCCAATCTTCCAGAGAGGATACAGCTGGACCAGCGTCCCGATACCGGCAATGAACATGGCGTTCTGCACCAGCATGGCTTTCTGGTCCTCGCTGAGCCCCGCCACATTAGCCACGATTAAAATCGGGGCGATATTGGCCACGAACATAGCCAGCACATGCTGCACACCAAAGGGCACTGCCTTTGAAACGGGCACACGGCCGTTCAGCTTGAAGATATTGCTGACACTGGCCGTTACATTTTCTTTTTCCTTCATCTCATTTCTCCTTGTAATTTTTCAGTAACCTAGTTAGTATATCCGATTCCCCTGTCTGTTTCAAGGCCGAACGTCAAAAAACCTCCCAGCCGCGTCTGGGCAGGGAGGTTATGAAGCTATTCTTCGGCTGCTGTCTTTTTTCCAGCGCTTCTCTGATCTGCCGCATCCACCACAAAGGCAATGGCCTGATCGCCCATGATGTTAGTGGCCGTGCCAAAGCTGTCTTGTGAAAAGTGCAGAGAGATGATCAGCGACTGCATACTCTCGGTAAAGCCAAGCATGGAGCCGATAATACCGAGAGCTGCCATGACGCCGCCACCCGGAACGCCCGGAGCCGCTACCATGGTGACGCCAAGCATCAGAATAAAGGGCAGATAAAGCCCGAAATCCGGAGCTATTCCGCTGGCCAGCAGGATGCCCATGGTCCCAAGCACCAGACACACGGTGTCGCCGGCAAGGTGAATGGTCGCACAGAGCGGAATACAGAAATCCGCCACATCCTTAGTGATCTTATTTTTGTAAGCGCACTCCAGATTGACAGGAATGGTAGCTGCTGAGGATTGGGTCCCCAGGGCTGTAAAATAAGCCGGAATCACATTTTTTATCTTTTTAAACTGGTTTTCCCGGCTCAGAAGCGATGCTATGCCAAACTGAACGAGCAGATACACCCACTGGAAAACAAGAATCATGACAAAGAGCATGACAAACATTTTAATGGTGGAAAAGAGCTCGCCAGATGCGGCAATCTGCGCAAACTGAGCGGCGATATAAAAGGGAATGAGTGGAATAATGATCTTCTTTAATGTCAGACTGATGATCTGCTGTAAATCCTTCAGGCAGCCTAGCAGCCGTTCACCCTTGATATTCGCCAGTCCAATCCCCAGCACAAAAGCCAGAATGAGCGCGGTCATCACGCCGAATACCGGATCGAGCGCAATGCTGAACAGAGGTGAAAATTCGGTTCCGCTGGTGTTCATGCTCGCAATGGGCGTGATCCAGTGCGGCAGCACAGCGTATCCAAAAAAATACGCCAGCAGGCCTGCGAGCACAGTGGAGCAGTAGGCCAGAAGCAGCGTAATCAGAAAAAGCTTATTTGCCTTCTGACCCAGGTCTGCCAGACCAACCGCCACAAAGGACACGATCAGCAGTGGAATCAGAAATTGTAAAAATGTACTGAACAGCGCTTTAAAAGTCGCTGCCAGCTCAATGACCAGGCGAAACACAGAAGCGTCGCCAATGTTAAAAAGATTGCCGAGGGATCCGATCAGAATCCCAATCAGAATCCCCAGCAAGAGCTTCGGTAAAATACCTAAATTAATTTTTCCCATTGTGGTTGGAGGCCTCCCCTGCGCGCTGCTCAGTCCAGATTATGGATAAAGAGGCCGCTCCGGAGCTTTGGCTCAAACCAGGTGGATTTTGGCGGCATGAGCAGACCTGCGTCCGCGATGGCCATCAGCTCAGAAATGGCGGTTGGATACATCGAAAATGCCACCTTCATATCCTCGCTGACACGGCGTTCAAGCTCGCCCAGACCACGGATACCGCCCACAAAATCGATGCGTTTATCAGTACGGATATCCTGAATGCCTAAAATCGGTACCAGCACATTGTCCTGTAAAATGGCCACGTCCAGGCTTCCCACCGGGTCTTCGGCATCATAGGTGCCTTCTCTTACCGTCAGCAGATACCATTTCCCTTCAAGGAACATCCCAAAGGTGCCCTTTTCAGGTGGGTGTACAGGCTCTGCGCCCTTTTCTTCCACGTCGAATTTATCTTCCAGTGCCGCGATGAACGCGTCGGCTGTCATGCCGTTTAAGTCCTTCACCACACGGTTGTAGTCCATGATGGCGAGCTGGTCGTCCGGGAAAAGGACAGACAGAAAGTAATTAAACTCTTCATCGCCGGTATAATCGGGATTCTGTTCGCGGCGCATCAGGCCTACCTTGACGGCAGACGCGCAGCGGTGGTGCCCGTCGGCGATATAGAAACTGTCGACCTGGCCAAAGTCCCTGACCAGCCGGTCAATCACTGCTTCGTCATCGATGACCCAGACGCGGTGAGCCACGCCGTCCTCGGCTGTAAAGTCGTAGACCGGGTCTTTTTTCATGCTCTCAGCAATGAGTGCATTGATATCCTCCTGACCGCGATAGGTCAGAAAAATGGGGCCCGTGTTGGCATTGCAGGCATCCACATGCTTGATGCGGTCCTGCTCTTTGTCTTCACGGGTGAGTTCGTGCTTTTTAATGGTGTTGTTCAGATACTCGTCGATGGCGGTGCATGCCACCAGGCCTACCTGGCTTCTGCCATCCATCACAAGCTCATAAAGATAAAGGCCTGGCTTTTCATCCTGCGCGATGACCTTGCGGTCATACAGCTTCTGAAGGTTCTTAGCTGCCTGTTCGTACACAAAGGGATCATACATATTCATGCGGTGATCCAGGGTGCTTTCCGGACGGTCAACTCTCAGGAAAGAGTCGTACTTGCCATAAACGGCAGCAGCCGCTTCCTCACGATTATAGACATCGTAAGGAAGGGCTGCCACGTCAGCGGCTTTTTCCGGAACAGGACGAACGGCTTTAAAGGGTCTGATTGTTGCCATATCGCGTTCTCCTTAATCCTTATTTTAAAACACGGACACGTGTCACGCCGTCAATGGTTTTTAACGCTTCTTTTACGTTACTTTCCACTTCGCTGTCGACGTCGATCATGGTGTAGGCCCATTCACCTTTGTTTTTGTTGGTCATGTCAGAAATGTTGATGTTGTGCCCTGCGAGCACAGCTGTGATCTGACCGATCATATTCGGAATGTTTCGGTGATTAACCGTAATGCGGTGTACGCTGTTGCACACACCCATGCTGCAGTTCGGATAGTTTACAGAGTTTACAATGTTACCATTTTCGAGGTATTCTCGCAGCTCCTCTACAGCCATGACCGCGCAGTTTTCCTCGCTTTCCGGCGTGGAGGCGCCGAGATGCGGAATGTTGATGACATTCGGCATTCTTAAGGTTTCTTCATTTGGGAAATCCACCACATATGCGGCAACGGTACCGTCTTCCAGCGCTGCCTTTAAGGCTGCGTCGTCCACCAGACCGCCACGTGCAAAGTTCATGAGACGCAGGCCTTTTTTGGTTTCCTTTAAGGTTTCTGCATCCACAAAATTTTTGGTTCCTTCCATGAAGGGTATATGTAAGGAAATATAGTCGCAGTTTTTGAAAACTGCTTCTTTGCTTGTGGACCTTTTTACTTTTCTGCTTAATCCCCAAGCGTGTTCAATGGATAAGTAAGGGTCGAAGCCGTAGACCTTCATACCAAAATCTACCGCCATGTTCGCTACCAGTACCCCGATAGCGCCAAGTCCGACAACGCCCATTTTTTTACCGTACAATTCCGGCCCCACAAAGGCCTTCTTTCCCTTTTCTACAGCTGCGCCCACATCGCCGGTTTCATCCAGCAGTGATTTGGTCCATTCGATGCCGTCAACCACTTTACGGGAAGACATGAGCATCCCCAGTGCCACCAGCTCTTTAACAGCGTTGGCGTTGGCTCCCGGAGAGTTACAAACCACGATCCCCTGCTCAGAGCATTTATCCAGTGGGATATTGTTCACGCCCGCGCCTGCGCGGCCAATGAACTTAACGCTCTCAGGAATGTCCATATCGTGCATTTTCGCACTTCTGACAAGAATCGCGTCCGGTGCTTCCATAGCATCTGCAACAGTGTAGTTTTCGTCTAATAATCTAAGACCTCTTTTAGAGATATTATTGAGGGTTTGTACATTAAAATTCATTTATAATTACCTTTCAATTCAGCTGCAGCAAATCCTGGCCTACTTCGACACTACCCAGGCTTTACTACACGCAGTATTTGGTGCGCCTGCAATACGGGCGCCGGTGCTCAGCATGTTGTCAATGAATGTTTTTATAAGGATCGCCGATTCTTTAAAATCTTACATCCTCACTTTTTTTGCCTATTTGTTTTCCATTTCAAACTTCTTCATGAAGTTGATGAGTGCATCAACGCCTGCCATGGGCATTGCGTTATAGATGCTGGCGCGCATGCCGCCAACGGTGCGGTGGCCCTTCAAGTTTTCAAGGCCGGCTGCCTTGGCTTCCTTGACAAATTTGGCGTCCAGCTCTTCGTTGCCGGTCACGAAAGGAACGTTCATGAGCGAACGGTCTTCTGGAACAACGGTTCCCTTGAACATGGCGCTGTTGTCTAAGAAATTGTATAGTTTTGCTGATTTTTCCTTGTTGATGGCTTCCATGCCAGGAACACCGCCATTTGCCTTAACCCATTCGTAAACGAGCTTGCAGATATAAATACCATAGCACGGCGGAGTGTTGTAGCAGGAGTCTGCATCCACATGAGTCTGGTAGTTGAGCATGGTCGGCGTCATGTCCATGGCATGGCCTACAAGGTCCTTACGGATAATCACAGCAACCACACCGGCCGGTCCCATGTTCTTCTGGGCGCCTGCAAAGATCAGGCCAAACTTGGACACATCGTATACTTCAGATAAAATATTGGAAGACATATCCGCGATCAACGGCACATCGCCTGTTTCCGGCAGATTGTCCGGTCTGAAGCGTGTTCCGTAAATGGTGTTGTTCACACAGATATAAAAATAATCCGCATCTTTTCTGAAGGCCGCAGGATCGAGCTTCGGGATGTAAGAGAAGGTCTTATCCGCAGAGGATGCAACCGCCAGTGCATCACCGTAGCGTCCGGCTTCCTGATAAGCTTTCTTTGCCCAGTTGCCTGTCAGTACAAAATCAGCCTTGCCGGATTTTGTCATCAGGTTTAACGGAACCATTGCAAACTGTGTGGAGCCGCCGCCCTGTAAAAACAGGATGTCATAATTGTCCGGCACACCCATCAGTTCCTTGTACAACGCTTTTGCGTCTGCCAAAATTTCAGCAAATGCGGCAGAGCGGTGGCTCATTTCCATGACAGACATTCCGGTTCCACCATAGTTGAGCATCTCTGCTGCGGCTTTTTCAAGCACTTCTACCGGCAAAGCAGATGGACCGGCAGAAAAATTGTAAACTCTTTCCACTATAAATTCCTCCTAAAAATTTGGTATGATGTATGCACCCTATCAGGTGTATTTTATTATTATAAAGTAACCGCCATTCTTTTTCAAGATAAAGTAACCAATATTCGTGTTAAAAGAGCATTAAAACCTTTGCAGAATTCACACTAAAAAAGACGCGCTCAGGCGTCTTTTTTACTCAATGGTGACCGTTGTTTTGGAAGGGGTAATGCTCTTAATCTGGTCAGAGGGCAGGGATATCTGGATCACTACCTCCTGGTCACCCTTTCCCAGGCCGTTCAGGTCCACAAAGGCCCTGATATTATCCGCGGACAGCTTGTTAAGCTCGGTGGCGGTCCCGCTGAGCTTAACGACCACCGAGGAGTCCTTCACCTTGGCTGCGGTGAGCCCCTGGCCCACATTGCGGGTCTCGATGCTGCTGATCGTAAAGCTCTTTTCAATCACTGGCTCGATGTTAACTGTAACTGTGGCTTTATCGCCGTTGTCCAGGAAAGAAGCACCGTCTGGAAGCTTCAGCGCAACCTCCTTAGTCACAGTCTTATTGGCTCCGGATACGTCCACCGGGTCGATCTGAATGTTCTGAATGGTATCCAGCACTTCCTGCTTAGCACCCACCATTTTCTGGGTCGGGTCAACGGTCACACTGGTCACCTTGTAGCCCGACTGAGGATCACCAGTTGTTGTGGGCGGAGTGATATTGACGGTCTTTGTCTTACCCACCTCGATATTGACGCGGACGACATCAGGCTCGCACTCAACGCCGCTGATGATATTTCCTTCCTTATCATATGGTGTAACCTCCAGCATTCTGGAGGTATCCTCAGTCAGACCATTCACATTGGCTGTGACCGCAATCTTATCAATGGCCGCAATGCGGTCCTCTGCGCCGGTTACCTGAACCTTCTCAGTGCTGGTTGCTGAGATAACCGCGTTATCGTTCCCGGGCTTACCCTGAGTAATGACTTCCACGCTTTTTTCAGACTCAATGACATTGTCCACCACCAGGTGCAGCGTACTGGGATTGACCTCCTTCAGAATCACCGAATTCGACAGCCCCTTGATGATGATCTCAGGATTGTACTCGCCCTTTTTGTCAATGTCTTTCAGGTCCACCTCTGCAGTGATCTCGTTGGTATTGATCTCCTGAAGACTCCGGTCGGTTCCCTGCACACGCAGGTTCACATAATAATTGCGGTTGTCCTCAAGCACCAGGTGCTTTTCCTGCAGGGTTTCCATATTTGTAAAGGTGACTGGAATCGCGTTGATGTCCTGAGGGACAATATCATTGCTGTTTCCGTTGATAAACAGCCAGAGGATAATGGCCAGGACCGCAGAGCTCAGCAGCCTTATTGTTTTTTCATTGATCGATATCTGTTTCTTTTTCTTCTTCGTTGCCATCTTTTTTTCCTCGGAATTTAAAGAATCCTTTTTCACTGTCATTTTCGTCATCCTTTGCCATAAAACGGTCTGTCAAGAGCTGCTCGACCATTGCCGGAGTCATATTCCGGGTGAGTGTGCCCTTCTCCGTATATGAAATGGTGCCCGTCTCCTCTGAAACGATAATCGTAATGGCATCGGATTTTTCCGAGATTCCAAGGCCCGCACGGTGTCTGGTTCCCAGCTCACTGCCCAGATAACGGTTGTCAGATAAAGGCAGCAGACAGCCCGCGGCGCGAATCTGATTTGTCCAGAGCTTTACCACCATGGCGCCATCATGCAGCGGCCTGTTTGGCGTAAAAATATTTTCAATCAGCTCCTGACTGATGTCTGAGTCCAGCTCGATACCTGTATCCACAATGTTGTTAAGCCCGGTGTTCATCTCACAGACGATAAGCGCGCCAATGTGCTCCTTGGACAGGTTTCCCACCGCCTTGCCAATCTCACCGATATCGCTCATCATCCTCGCTCTGTCACGGTTGTTTTTCTTAAAAACCTGTTTAAAGGCTTTATTATTTCCCAGCTGTTCGAGGGCAGAACGCAGTTCGGGCTGGAACACCACCACAAAGATAATGAACGCAAAGGTAAACATACTGTTGATCAGGTAGTTCAACGTTGTAAAACCCAGCCAGTTGCTGAGTGGGGATAGAATCAGTAAAATAATGATCCCTTTTGCCACCTGCTCTGCCTGGGTACCGCGTATCCACATCAAAACCTTGTATATTAAAAAAGTAATGATGATAACTTCGATGACGCTGCTAACTGTTATTCTCGATTGTATATATAAACGTAGTTCTTCCATACCGTTGTTATCCCCATATAAAGTATGCATTTATTATACACTATTTTTTCTTAAGTTATAACCGGATTCAGACAAGTTTTTTTCATTTTACAATTTTGATACACTTCTTTACAAAAATAACGTTTACAAATTCATAAAAGGTGGTATAATAAGAACATAATCAATTACAAAGAAGATTACTTTAAGTGTTTCTACAGCATTGTAGCGAACGTCAGGTAAAGGAATTAGAAGCCACAATCTCGCAGTCGAGGTATACTGGTAAATTCATTATATTTTACTTGAAAAAGAATCTATCTTGGCAGAATTGATAAAATTTACAGGAAAGGGGTGAGACCACCAAAAATGCAAACTGAACCAAAGAATTAAAACCGGTTCCATCGTACAGAGGTACAAGGGTATGGAGCCGGTTTTAATTTTTTGATACAGAAAGGGAGTCTTTTCATGAAAAACCACCTCTTTTACCTGATCCCCAAAAGCGACGTTGTCTATTTATATAACCACCAGTCCTTTAAGGAGGCCTATTCCCTGTTCCGCAAACACAGCTATACGGCCATGCCAGTTATCAACAAGCGCGGCCAGTACGTGGGCACCATCTCAGAAGGAGATCTGCTGCGGACGCTGGCTCTGAGTCTGGAGCATCCGGAGATCGATCTGGACCAGTTCACCGTCAGAGACATTGATTTTAAGACAAAGGCTGAGGCCTGCCGGGTCGACGAATCCTTCGAGACCGTACTGGAGCTGGCTACCCACCAGAACTTTGTGCCCCTGGTAGACGACCAGAATGTGTTTATCGGCATCCTGCGCAGGCAGGAGCTTATTAAAGAGCTGTTAAACTACCTGAAAGAAATTGACGCGCCTGAGGAAATCATGTAAAAAACCCCCTCCTGTCCCAAAACGCGACAGGAGGGGGTTTATTTTTATTCCATGGTAATGATCAGCTCGCCGGACTGGACACTCTGTCCCTCGGAGACATAAATCTCTTTGATTTTCCCCGCGGCATGCGCTACAATTTCAGTTTCCATTTTCATAGCTTCAACAATGATGAGCGGCTGGTTTTCAGCCACCTCATCCCCTTCATTGATCAGAACCTTCAGGACTGTTCCCGGAATGCCGGAGCCGATTTCCTTCGGATTATTTTTATCTGCCTTGAGCATGGTGCTCTTTTCCTTGGAGAACAGGCTTCGTTTGTCCTCGATGTAGATTTCACGGCGGAAACCGTCGACTTCAAACAGTACCGGACGGTAGCCTTCCTCGTTAGGCTGCGCCATTTTAACCATACGGATGATAAAGCGTTTCCCTTTATCCACCTCTACCTCTGCGGTCTCGCCTTCCTTGAGCCCGTAGAAAAAGGCGTGGGTGTCCATGCGCATAAAATCACCGTAATCCTGATAAAACTTCACATAGTTTTTAAAGACCTTCGGGTACAGGGCCGCGCTGGTCACCTCGCGTTCTGCCAGCTCAATGCCAAACTCCTCGCGGTATTCTTCCTTAATGGCCTCAAAATCTTCGTCCGGCAGCAGGGTTCCCGGGCGCACGGTGATAGGCTCAATGCCCTTTAACACGATTTCCTGAAGCTTGGGATCAAAGCCGCCTTCAGGCTGGCCGATCATGCCTTTAAAATAGTCAACCACCGAGTTCGGATAAGCCAGATCTCTGCCCTTTTCGTAGATATTATCCATATCCAGACCGTTCTGAACCATGAAAATCGCCATATCGCCCACCACCTTTGAGGATGGGGTGACCTTGACAATGTCGCCCAGAAGCAGGTTGGCTTCCATGTATTTTTGTTTGACTTCCTTGAACTTATGACCCAGTCCAAAGCTTTCGACCTGGCTTTTTAAATTCGAGTATTGGCCGCCTGGAATTTCCAGGTTGTAAATTTCAGTACTCCCGGATTTAAGGCCAGATTCAAATTTCGAGTAAACCTGACGGGTGGTTTCCCAATAATCAGAGATAAGCTGAAGGTCATCCTCATTCATGCCGGTATCTCTGGGCGTGTTGGCGAGAGCTGCTACCACCGAGTTGAGCGAAGGCTGGCTGGTCAGACCGCTCATGCTGCTGAAAGCAGCGTCCGCAATGTCCACACCGGCCATGGTTGCCATGAGAATGGCGGCCACGCCGTTGCCTGCGGTATCATGGGTGTGCAGGCGCACAGGGATTTTAACCTCTTCCTTAAGGGTTTTTATGAGCTTAAAGGCAGCTGCCGGTTTCAGCAGCGCTGACATATCCTTGATGGCCAGAATATGAGCGCCGGTGGCCTCAATCTCATGAGCCATGCGCACATAGTAATCCAAATCGTATTTGGTCTTTTTAGGGTCAAGGATATCGCCGGTGTAGCACATGGCAACCTCGCAGACCTTGCCAGTTTTCAACACCTCGTCGATGGAAACTTTCATGCCTTCCATCCAGTTGAGGGAGTCAAAAATACGGAAAACATCAATTCCGCCAGCGGCAGATTCCTGAATGAATTTGCGCAATACATTGTCCGGATAATTTTTATAGCCAACAGCGTTGGCTCCTCGCAGAAGCATCTGAAACAGAATGTTTGGGATGCGTTTGCGCAGCTCGTCCAGTCTGCGCCACGGCGATTCCTTTAAGAAGTTATAGGCCACGTCAAAGGTCGCACCGCCCCACATTTCAAGTGCAAAGATATCCCTGCCCAGGTAGGCGGTTTCCTTTGCGATCTTAATCATATCACGGCTTCTCACACGGGTGGCAAACAGGGATTGATGCGCGTCGCGCAGGGTGGTGTCCCCAAGCAGCAGTTTATTCTGATCCTGGATCCACCGGACCAGACCATCGGGCCCCTGCTCATCAAGAATCTGCTTAGTGCCGCGAAGTTCGACATCTCTAGGGATCTCGGGAATTTCCGGCTCGTCAAAATCCGGTTTATTGCCAAAGGTTTCGTTGACGGCCATTTCACCAAAATAGCGGATAACGTTATAGGCCTGACTTTTTTCTGCCTGGATATTGAAAAGCTCGGGGTGATCATCGATAAACTTGGTATCACAATTCCCGCTCTTAAACATATCGTGTTCCAGCACGTTGATCAAGAAATCCTTGTTGGTCTGAACCCCCTCAATCTGCATTTCCTTCAGTGCGCGCAGAGCCTTTCGGCGGGTATCCTCAAAGGTCCTTGAGAAAGAGGTGGATTTCATCAGAAGGCTGTCATAGTAGGGCGTAATCTCACCGCCGGTAAAACCATTGCCGGTATCGAGCCGGATGCCCGCGCCGCTGGCGGTACGATAAACGTCCAGACGGCCGGTGTCAGGCATAAAGTGGTTCTTGGGATCCTCAGTTGTGACACGGCACTGGATGGCGTAGCCACGGCTCCTGATGCTGTCCTGACCCTTGATATTGATCTCATCCGAATCCAGCGGATACCCCTCGGCGATCATAATCTGAGATTGAACCAGATCGATGCCGGTAACCAGCTCAGTAACCGTATGCTCAACCTGAATCCGCGGGTTCATTTCAATAAAGTAGTGGTCGCCTTTTTTATCGACCAAGAATTCAATGGTCCCGGCATTGCGGTAATTGACGGCCTTTGCCAGCTTTAAGGCGTCGGCGCAGATGGCCTGACGCTGTTCCTCAGTAATGCTTAAGGACGGTGTGAATTCGATAATTTTCTGGTGCCGTCGCTGGATCGAGCAGTCACGTTCAAAAAGATGGACCACATTGCCATAGGCGTCCCCGAGAATCTGAACTTCAATGTGTTTAGGCTCTTCCAGATATTTTTCCACAAAGATGGTGCCGTCGCCAAAAGCCTTGGTGGCTTCGCTCATGGCCGAGTGGTATTCCTTGAGCAGGTCTCTTTCGTCGCGGACGATACGCATCCCACGCCCGCCGCCGCCGGCTGCCGCCTTGAGCATAATGGGGTAGCCCGCTACCTTTGCAAATTCAGCGGCTTCTTTATCGGAGGTGATGGGCTTTTCAACCCCAGGAATGGTGGGCACATTGACCGATTTTGCCACAATTTTGGACTGGATTTTATCCCCCATCTGTTCCATCATAGTGTGTGTTGGTCCGATAAAGGCAATGCCCTCCTCCTCGCAGCGTCTGGCAAACTCAGGATTTTCGGAAAGAAAACCATAGCCGGGGTGAATGGCGTCCACTTCTTTCTTTTTGGCCAGAGAGATAATCTTGTCCATATTCAGGTAGGCTTCGACCGGGCCGGTGGTTCCGGTGATCAGATAGGCTTCGTCCGCCTTTGAGCGGAATAAGGACATTTTATCCTCCTGAGCATAGATGGCGACTGTCTGAATCCCGAGTTCCTGACATGCACGAATAATACGAATGGCGATTTCGCCACGGTTGGCAATCAATACCTTGTTAAATTTTTTCATGTTCAACTCTCACTTCACTATAAAATTTACATTCAACAATAAACACGATAAAATTACAGCCTGCCACATTTAAAAAACACAGCAGACCGTTGCATAAATATTTATTGTTACTATTATATATAATACTTTAGCCAATGAAAAGAAAAATTTTTGTTATTTAAGATAAAAACAAGTGTTTTTATTTGAAAAACACAAATTTCAGTCTTTTTTCGTATCCTGTCCATCAATATATGCCTGCTGGACCCTTTTACTCTGGTCCATAACAGCGTGAATAAACTCAGCATAATATTTTTTGTAATCCGCGTTTTCTAATTTTTCTGTGTGCTTTTTTACGACCTCTGCCTCCCGTTTGGGATCGAATATTTCTCCATGATTTGTGAATTTATATTCAGCTACCTGGTACACAAGGTCCAGTCGTTCCTCGAAAAGGGCCCGCATTTCCGCATCGACCGCATCGATACGCGCCCGGATTTCTTCAATTGATTTTGCCATACTTACTCCTGTTACAATAAATTTGCGGCAAGTAGCTTAGCAGCCTGCTAAGGACTTT